>JBLHKE010000047.1:0-19307 GCA_047619485.1 Verrucomicrobiales bacterium
GTGACGTTCACTGATATCGACGCACCGCCCGAAGGTATCTTCCGTCTCGGTATCGCCTACCCGATCAGGGCACGCATCGAAGGCAAAGGTGTTGGGGCCGTGCGCTACTGCGAATTTTCGACTGGCCCCTTCGTGGAGCCGATTACAGCGTGGGAAGCACCTCATCGTCTGGCGTTCGACGTGGTCGAGAACCCTCCGCCAATGGAGGAGTTCTCGCTCTATGATCACGTGGACCCGCCGCACTTACACGGGCACATGGAGTCCGAGCGAGGTCAGTTCCAACTGGAGGAGCGCGATGGGAAAATCCTCCTGCACGGCACCACATGGTATCGTCACAATATGGGGCCACAATTTTACTGGGGACCGATCACTGACCACATCATCCACCGGATTCACGACCGCGTGCTCGAGCACATCAAATCCGAAGCGGAACTAGGGGTTCAGCAGCAGACGACAAAGCCCCAAGACAAATCTGCATAATCTGTGGTTAGCAACCCATGCACCAAGCCAATGCCGACCTTCTCTCGCCACCGGAGGGCAGCAGAAATTTCGGCAATTCCAAGATCCCCCTTTCTCCTTTTATCTGCGATCCCTTCAACCGCTCTCTCAAGCCCTCCACCCCAAAAGTAAATTCCTAGCAATTAAACGACTAACACAGGAAGGCCGCGTGATGCCCGGCTGATTAAATGCACCATACGAGATCCCCAGATGGGGCTAGCGCCCGTCCGTATTTCAAGATACGGACGAGAGTGCCAAGAACTGGTGGGCGCAGCAGAAGAAGCAAATATTTTCTACTAGTTTCTTGTGATACACACAGCTTCTCCTAAGATCGTCCCACCATGAGTTTTAAATCGATTATTTCCATAATGTTATGGAGGGGTCACCAGCTCCTCGTTCTCGGCATCTTTGCTGTCCCGATCTCCTATGCGGGCAACTATCAAAACACAGTTGTCGGGCTCTCGCCGACCTACTACTACGAGTTAAACGAAACCGAAACCGAGGGTGGCGCGATTGACACGATGGGAAATGCGCCGGCCGCTGGCATATTCAATGGGGTCTACGCTGGCGGTGGGCCGGAAGTAGGTGGGCCTGGGCCGATCGAGCTCTTTGGTGGCATCGCCGTTCCTGGCCTAGGGGGCGAAGAGAACCTTGCACACTACAGCAACAATGCAGGACACGTCACCTTGGGCAGTGGGGCATTGTTCGGCTCGAACGCGATTACCGTCTCGCTCTTTTTAAAGGCCGGTCCCGCGCAGGGAGGCGATCGCGTGTTTACCAACAATCTATCTGACGCCACCAAGAGCTTCCAGATCAACGTCGCGAATGACGGGCTCGTCCTGGCGGTCGATCCGAACCAGGCGGGTTTACTCGCCGAACGTACCCTTTTCCTTGAGGACAACAGTGGTCCGGATCGGAGGTTGATCGATTCGGATTCTGGGTGGTTCCATGTCGTGGCCTCGACCGCGGGTACGACGGGGGCTGAACGTGCGGCGGGGTTCAAACTCTGGATCAACGGCGTCGACCGCACCGACAACCTCCAACCAAACATTACCGGTTGGGGCATCGACACCGGATTGGCAAAAATTGGTGGCCGCCGTTCTAATGCCGATGATCCCACGACCCATTCCGGAGCCCAAGACGAGGTCGCCATCTGGTTGGATCGCGTCCTGACTGATGAGGAGGTGGAAACACTTTGGGAGTCAGCTGTCACCGAGAAACAGGTGCCGCTAATTTTTACTAGTGTGGAGGCCGTGCAGGATGGTGAGGGCACTTCGGTCACTCTGACCTGGCAGTCGAAGACAAATCGTAGCTACGCGATTTTCTCGTCTTCTGACATGGTGGCATGGAACGAGATCACCGACAACCATCCGACCGGGGGCGACTCCACCACCTACACTCAAGCCGTCCCAGCGGGGATCAAGCGCGTCTATTACAAGGTCGAGGAACTTCCTCTTTAATCACGCCTCCGGGTCGCCGCCGACCAGCGCGGGAAAGGGCTTGATCCCGGTGGGGCTTTGCATGTTGAGAGTATTTGTTAGTCGCTCAGGGAGGGTTAGGCCAGATCGGAAACAACTCTATAGGCGGCGGGATTTCTCTCCCGAGGGATTTGAGCAATGACTCTATGTGGATTTCGGTGCCGTTTTGTGGCTAGGTCACATCGTAAATTTCACTGGATGGCCGTGGCGCAGGGCTTGTAAGGCAATGGACAGGCTGAAAGCTGTCTGAGCATACTTAAGAATCCAGCCTGCATCCGGATGCCGGACAGACAGACTTTCATCCATCTCTATCCTACCGGATCGGGCAAGTAGGTTTGTTTTCCGGACGAACTGAAGTATCCTAGCCAGACGCTCCCAGATGAATTCACGCTGCCCCCAAATTTGCGTGCTGCTCGCCCTGTTTGCAGCCTTCGTTTCGCTCCTGCTGTGTCTGCAGGATCGCGGGCACTCCGTATCGCAATCTGAAATGGGTGATTCCATCCCAGCGACCACGGTCACACGATTCGATGCATGGCAGAGCGAGCATATTAGCGCTACCGAACTAGTCGACCCGCGCGCGATTGAGGCGGGTGTGGCGCTCGCCAAACTTCGCGGAATGGAGATGCTAACATTGATTAAATCTGACCCACGTGCTGCGTTGGCACGATCGCTGAGCTACTCAGAGTATGCGGCACTGCCAGCACAGGTGCGCGCGTATGTCGAGCGCCCGTTCAGCGCGCCCGCCGAGCTGCAGGCACTGCCGATCTGCGCCCCCGAGCCGGGGAAGCTCGGTTCCTCGCAGCTGATCGACTATCGTCTGGTGCTAGATGGTCAGAGCTTTGCGGTTTCCGCTTTCGGCCGCAGGCAATCGCTCGATACCAAGGAGGGCACGCCGCTGCAGGGAATCGCGCTCGGCGGCTTGGCGGCGGTGCGTGATGAGATTTTTCAGATCGTGGAACCTGGCGACGCGGAGTTTTACCCGCAGGCTCAATCGCAGCCGGGTAACTGTTTTGCTACTGGGGAGAAACTCGGTGCAGCTGCGGTCGTGGCGCTCGCTGGCGGCAAGCAGTTCCACTTTGCCAACGCCGAAGTGCTCGCTGGGTTCGACGCGCGGGTCGCGGCGTTCGACCTCGAACCGGGACCTTACACCGGCTCGCAGGTGATCTTCCTGCTGGCGGATGGTGACGATGGTTTCGACTGGCCGGCGGCCGAGGACGAGGTCGACCTGCAGGCCAGTAGTTGGACGGAGACCCCGAAGGATGTGTATTTTATCCGTATCGACTTCAGCGACGTCCCCGGCGCGTCGATCAACGAAGCGGATTTGGACGAGCTCATGAACACGACAGTAAGCGATACCATCGAGGAAATGTCCTATGGCAAAACCGAGATCAACGGAACGGTCAGCCCAGTGGTGGTGCGCATGCCGAATCCGACTTCGGCCTACACAAGTACTGACAACAACGGCCTGCACAGCGACGCGAAGGCGGCGGCCGAGGCGCAGGTCTCCGGGCTCGACCTCGACGACTACGACATCGTCGGCGTGCACTTCGCCAGCATCGGCATGGGCTCCGGCCCGCTCAGCGCCTACGCAGGATTGGCTGGCGGCTCGCGTCAGTGGATCCAGGGCAACTCCAGCAGCAACGTGATGATCCACGAGTTCGGCCATAACTACGGCATCGGCCACGCCTCGTTCTGGGAGACTAGCGACGGGTCGGTAGTAGGCGCGGGGACGAGCGACGAGTATGGAGACGATTTCGATATCATGGGCGACGGCTCGAACAGCGCCCACCCGCACCCGCAAGCGAAGCAGCGGCTCGCTTGGCTAGAGCCGGCACAGTGGACTGACGTCAGCAGCGCTGGCTCCGGAACCTTCCGTGTCTACCGTTTCGACGACCCCGGCACCACCGGCAGCACGCGCGGGCTGCGTGTCACCAAGGGCGCATCACCGGATGAGTATTACTGGCTTGGTTATCGCAAGAACCTCGCCGACAACCAGTGGCTGCAAAGCGGCGCCTACCTCGTCTGGCAGCGGCCAAGCAATACCCGAAGCTGGTTGCTAGATACAACACCTGGCAGCGACGACGGGCGTGACGACGGGGCAATCCTCCCAGGCAGGACTTACTCCGACAGCGCCGCGCAGCTACACATCACAACAGTTGCCAGCGGTGGCAGTGCGCCAGACGAATGGATCGATGTTAGAGTCAACCTCGGCTCCTTCAGTGGCAACAGCGCGCCCACCGCCACACTCAACTCACCGGCGACGGCCGAAGCGCGCGAGAACGTGACCTTCACGGTGTCCGGCAGTGACGACGACAATGACGAGCTCGCGTATTTCTGGGACTTCGCCGATTCGACCATCGCGACCAACAGCGCCAGCCAGATGCGCTCCTGGTCGGTCGGCGGCAGCTACACCATCAGCGTCACTGTGTCAGACATGAAAGGCGGCACCGTGACAAAGACACAATCTGTCACGGTGAACGACCCGCTCGAAAACTGGACGCAACGCAGCTCCGGCACAACTGCCGACCTGCTCGACATCGCCACTGACGGCACCAAGCTGGTAGCGGTCGGCACCGACGACGGCACCTACCGGATCTCGAGTGACAGCGGTGCTACTTGGAGCGGCGGCACGGTCAACAACAACAACCTCTACCTGCGCGGGATCGTCTGGGACGGTTCGCAATTTCTAGCTGCGGGGCAGGACTACGACTTCGGTGCCTCAGCTGGCTGGCGCGGCGTGATCTACACCTCACCGGACGGTAACAACTGGACCGAGAGGTATTTCGGTGGTCCACAGCTGCGCGATATCGCGACCAGCGGTGGCGTGCATGTGGCAGTCGGTGACGACGGCACGATCTGGCGTTCGACCAACGGCAGCTCGTGGAACCCGATCCCGTCCGGCACATCCACCAACCTCCGGGGGGTCAGTTATGGAAGTGGCGGTTTCGTTGCGGTTGGATCTGCTGGCAACGGCGGCTCCGGGGTCGTGCTCAAATCGACGGACGGCAGTGCTTGGAACGACACCAGTAGCGGTGCGAGCCTCGCGAGCTGGCAGGGTTTCTACGACGTGCAGTATTGCAACGATCGCTTCCTTGCTAGCGGCTGGTATTCGAAGATCCGCCACTCGTCCAACGGTGGCGCCACTTTCACGACGACACGCCCGATCACCGAGCAAATTCCGGCCTTCGCCTACGGCAACGGCGTCTACTTTGCGGCCGGCGAGGAAACCCCCGATTTCGACGTCTCCTACATCCGCAACCTGATCTCGACTGACGGCGAAACCTGGACAGCGCTCAGCACCAACGCTACGCAAAACCTCCGAAACAGCGCGATCTTTTTCGGCGACACCTTCATCACCGTCGCCGACGGCGGGCAGATCTGGCAGTCGGACACCTTCAGCACGCCACCAACCGGTGGCGGCGAGGCATTCTCGATCTGGCTAGAGCGCTACTTCCCCGGATCGGACCCGGCCACGATGGCCCTGATCGACTCCGATGGCGACGGCTCGAGCAACCTGGGCGAGTTCGCCAGCGGCACCGTGCCGACCTCGCCCGCATCGAACATTTTACCACAGTTGTCAAAGCTCAGCGGCTACCAGACACTTACCGTGACCAAGAACCCCGCCGCCACGGACGTGGGCTACCGAGTAGAAATCTCGAACCGCATGGACGGATGGGACACCACAGGCACGCTGGTAATAACAGATGACGCCAACAGCCTGGTGGTGCGTAGCGCTACCCCGATCGATGGCGCGGGAAACACTCGCGAGTACCTGCGCGCGGTGTTCACGCTGATCGAGTAGTGGGGCAGACACTCTGCGCCCAAGCCTCTTGCCGCGCATCACAAGCCGCTTGCGTTGGGCATCGGTGAAGCGGATTCGCTTGTTGCCAAGCTGCTCTCAGAGCACCCGATTGTCCGCCCGATGATAATCGATCAGGTCTTCCTGCTGGCGGTTCATAGCCAGCTCGCCGCGATCGGGATGAGGCACTCTAGAACTTGGGAAATCTCGTGATTTCACCTGATTTGACGCGACCAAAGAAGCCGGGTTCCCAAAGGCTCACGAGACGACTGCTGATCAATTGCGCCCTGCGGGCTCGGGGGAACGGAAAGCGTAAGGAAGGGCAAAAACAGCGCTTCATCGACCCGGACGAATGGGCTCAGGCGAAAGCCGACTACCGGCACGCCCGCGCGGTCAGCCGGAAAAGGATCGTGGAAGGCCACAAATAATCAGGCATTTTTCTCCTCGCGCCTAAGACTAATATTGCTGTAGAATTACTGGAATTAATAGATAACCGGAAAAACTTTAACTTTTTCCGCCGCAATTTGCAAAATTGTAGAGCACTCGGCGTTAGCACGAATTATGAATACTCGCTCCCTAATAAAATCGTTACTGATCCTGGTCGGCGCGCTCATCGCGTTCCCTTCGTTGTCGAGAGCACAGAGCGTCCCTCAGCTCCCCTGTTGCATCGACTTTAATAACCCCGACCAAGGGGGCATCAGCGGCAGTTTTGTGAATGACCTCGACATCCGATACCCCGGTCCAAGTGGCGATCCGAACGATGGCTACCTGCACGCCCGCGATGCCTCCGGCGGGTCATGGGCACGCCTCAAGAATCCCAACGACGGCAAACCCCACTGCTTCGGCAATTGGAAGGAGCTCCTCAGGCCTGGCAAATGCATCGATCTCTGCTGGGACGTCAATCTCCTCACCGACGGTGACAACTCTCAGGTCATCATGAAACCAGCTCACATCACCATCTGGTTTGGCGGGCTCCGCGCGGTCTTCCGCACCTTTAACTCAATCTCGGAGATGGGCGGCCCGAACAATGGCTGGTACAGTTTCTGCGCGCCCATCGCGCTCTCCAATCCAGATGGCACCCTCCCCTCGAACGACCAGGGTGAGTGGATCTTCAAAGATGCCAACGGCAACGACCGCCCTGCTGCCGAGTGGGACCAACTCCTCTGCAACATTGACCAGATCGCGTTCGCCGTCGATTACCACGGCTTCCAGACCGAGGAGTGGTGCTGGGACAATATCTGCCTGACCGAGCGCGACTGCGCCGGGTGCGTCGTCAGCAACGGTAGTTGGGACTGCGAGATCGACGCGGCCGGTGGGCGCACTCTCAAATACACCTTCGACGTCACCAACAACTCCGCGACCGCTGCCAACGTCGGCCTCGCCACCGATCTCCCGGGCATCGACATCGAGCCGAACACCTGGGACTTCGTCCCCGACCTGCTTCCCGGTGAAACCCAGACGGTCACCCTGTGCATCGACGGCGCCAAAGCCGGCACCGAGATCTGTTTCGACTTCGTCCTCTTCAATTTAAAGGAGGGCGAATGCTGTCGTACCGAGATCTGCACCAAAGTCCCGTGTGTTAAAATCACAGAGGAACAGATCGAGTGCCCACCAGGCGCGATCGGGACCAGCTACCAGTTCACCCTGACCAACATTAGCGGTGCCGCCGCCCAGTATGCCTACCTGCTGCCAAAAGATCCAGGCGTCACCTTCTCCCCTGCCCTTATCAATCTCGGCTCCCTCGCCGACGGCGCGTCGATGCCTATTGGTCCGATTTCTATCCAAGGCGCCCCCCCCCTCGAGGAACTCTGTTTCTGTGTTGTCCTCCTGGACGAGCAGCTGCGTGAGTGCTGCATCACTGAGCACTGTGTGAACATGCCGGATTGCCCGGTCCAACCTGTCGTGCCGCTCAAAAACGGACTGCAGACCAAACCTTGTGAACCCGATCCAACCAACCCGGATCAGATGATCGTCACTTCGCCGGACGGCTGCTTCAGCCTCTGCGACGAGAACATCATCTGCGACCCGCTCAATCCCGGCTGCTACACCTACAGCTTCACGGTGACCAACCACAGCAGTTCAATCATGGACCACATCCTCTTTCCCGATCCACACATCACCCCGAGCCAGGTCGTCTTCTCAGATCCCCTCGATCCTGGAGAGGCCGCGCACGTCACGGTCAAGATCACTGGCGCGCAACCAGGCAGCTTCGTCCTGCCGATGGTTCTCGTCAGCCTCGACGACTGCTTCTGCTGCAGCTTCCACCACACCCTGGTGCTAGAGGAATGCGACTGCACCATCGTCCTCAAGGAAAAACTCGAATGCGAAGGCCGCGATCCGGCTACAGGTCTGCTCTGCTACAATTACTGTGTCACCATCCAGAATGTCACCGGTGATACGGTCGAACATGTCTACCTGATTCCCCAGAGTGGCTCTGGCGTCACCTTCAACCCCAGCCACTTCCCGGGCACGCTGCCCCACCTTGGAACTGTTACCATTGTCAGCACCGTGAAGATCCCTGACAGTGCCAAGCATATCCACTTCCACATCAGCCTGCACAATGAACAGTTCGAGGAGTGTTGCTCCACCGAGCGCTGGCTCGAAGTTCCGGAATGTTGCGACTGCGAGGAGACCGTGACCTTCGAGTTCGACCCGGCCAACCCGGGCGGCGAACTCCCAGAGGGCGTCACTCTGATCAACCTTCAGCAGAACCCGAACACCGGTAAAGTCGGTTTCGGCGCGGACATATCGACGTTCCCGTTCGTCTACATGGCCGCCTCCGGGCGCGGCACAGCGGTGCGCATCGACTCGGTAACAGGTGCCGTGCTCGGGGAATATCGTACCGCCCCACAGACGGCAGGCTTTCTCAACCCATCGCGCACGACCGTCGACAAGTTCGGTGAGTGCTGGGTCGGAAACCGAGGCGGAGCAGTAAGTGGCCAAGGATCAGTCATGCGCATCGGTGTCATCCTCGGCGGCACGCGAGGCGACCGCCTCGGCGTCGGCCCCTACACCTTTGTCGCCAATCCCGCCGGCGAATACCTCCAGGGGCCATTCAGCTACCTCAGCCCGAGCGTGATCGACCGTGACGGCGATGGCTTCATTCGCACCTCCGCTGGACTCGCCAATATCCTCGACTGGGATCCAACCCTCACGAGCGGCAACGACCTCGGCGGTGTCTCCCTGTCCGACGATGAATGCGTCGTCAATTTCGTGCGCATCCCGAGTACCGATGCACGCGCCCTGGCAATTGATTCTAACAACGACCTCTGGGCCGGCGGGCTCAGCAGCAGCCTCTACCAGCGCATCGACGGCGGCACCGGGATACCCAATATCACGCGCACCGTCCCCGGAGGATACGGCTGCCTCATCGACGGCAATGACGTCCTCTGGTCGGTCGCAAACGGCTCAGGGCTCTATCGCCACGACATCCCCGCAAACGATGTCCCGTCGTTCCACCCAGCCGCGTCGGCGTATGGCGTCGGCATCAATCCCTGTGATGGTAGCATCTGGGTCTCGTCGCGCGGCACATCGAGCGAGCCCGCTTTCGGCGTGATCAGCCAGAACGTGCTACGTCAGTTCGACAGCGCAGGCACGTTGATCGGAGCCTGCGCCCAGCCAGGATTTGCCCAAGGCCTGTGCGTCGACCAGAACGGCGACGTCTGGGTTGCAGGCGGGGGCGACGTCTGGCGCTTCGACAGCGCTTGCAACTTGATCGGCACCGTCTCGGCCGGCATCTCCGGCACCACCGGCTGCGCCGTCGATCAGAACGGCGACATCTGGGCGTCGGATCAGGTCAGCCACTCCGCTGTCAGGATCAATCCAGTCACGCTGGCCACGACACCGACCTCGCTGGGCTTTGGCGCCAGTCCTTACAACTACTCGGACATGACCGGCTTCGTCACCCTCGGTGCCGCCGGCCAGACCGGCATCATGCTATTCACCCACGACTCGCTCTGCCCGGGTACTGATTGGGGACGGGTGACTTGGAAGTCAATCGGCGAGATCGCCGACGAATGCGGGATCACCGCAGAAGTGCGTGCCTCCGACGACCCACTCAATTACCCCGCCACCTGGACGCTGGTCGGCAATGGCATCTCGTTCTGCGGCGGACCTCAAGGCACCGCACCGATCGCCGGCCAGTACATTCAGATCCGCCTGATCTTCAATCGCCCATCGGCCTGCCCGCCGATCTGCAATCCGGAACTCTGCTGGCTCAAGGTCGAATGCTGCGACGTCTTCGGCATCGGCCCTGCAAATGATCCTCCGGTCGTCGAGATCAATGATCCCATTGCCCTGCCGAACACACCGGCACCAACTCCGATCACCGTCAGCGCCAATGTCATTGATCTCAACGGCGGGCGCCTGCAGGCAACCTGGTCGGTCGGCGGACAATCCGTCGCTAGCGAGACCTTCGACGACGAGGGCAATCCCGAGCTCACCTTCGATTTCCCCAATGGAATCACCGAGGTCAGCTTGAGCGTCTCCGATGGGCAGAATACCACGACCGCCTCAACCAGCGTCATGATCGGCGACCACATGGCTCCAGTCGTCCACTGCGATTCCCCCGAGTTTGAGGGCGGAGAACTCAGCGTCTCCGCGTTCCGAGCGACTGTCCCTGATCTGCTCCCATTCGTCGTCGCAACAGACAACGTCACGCCTTCCTCCCAACTCGCCCTAATGCAATCGCCAGCTCGTGGCACTGTGGTCGGCCAGGGAATCCACCCGATCACCATCACCGCTGGCGACGCCGCCGGGAATCTTGGAAAATGCACCGTCTTCCTAATCGTCAAGGCGGTCGCCAACGTCAGTAGCTTCTCCAACTACGCGTCCTTCGAACAGGGTGCGCCAGCACCGCTCGCCTTGAGTTACGGCGTCGATTCGGACGAGATCGCGCGCACCGAGATCATCATCGATGGTGAAGTCTTCCGCATCATCAACGGCCCGCTGCTCGAGCCGATCGATCTGAATCTCCCGGTCGGAGCGCACGAAGTCCACGCCATCGTGACTGACGCTGCTGGCAACACATCCACTTCCAGCCGGCGGGTGTTCGGTGTCATTGACCCCAACCCCGATCCATTCGCGCCGCAGCAGGATATCACCGCCCGCTGGGAGACGCCCGACCGCGAAACCCTAATCTTCACCTTCGGCACGCCCGACGGCTTCGAGTGCCTGCTGCAACTCAATAGCGACCTCGCAGATGAGTGGCAGACCATCCACACGGTCGAGGGCACTGGTGGCAGAGTAGATTTCGCCTACCCGGTTCCGGACAACTTCGGAGATCTCCGCGCCTACTTCCGCGTCCTCTACCGGGACTAGACACGCCACTCAGCCTTGCAGTTGCGCGCCAGCTCCTTCCGGTAGTGTCCGGCAAAGGATAATCTGCTCGACGAAAGCCGCAATGCGATTGGTGTCGAATGCGAATCTTTCGCATCGCCAGCAGTCGGCCCACTGGTCAAGCTAGCCAGCTAAATGATGACCACGCAATCCATTCGCCGATTGATCCTACCCACTGTCTTGTTCGTCTACGGCGGCTGGATCTGTGCCGCCGCCCCCATAGAAATCGGCCACCGGCTAGAGCTGTTCACCGACCACTACCTGATTTCCGAAATCAAGGGCGACGTGCGCCAGGAGCATCTAAAACCTGAACCGAAAGAGGTCGTATTCGTCAGCGACGAACCTTGGGAAGGCAACACCAGCGGCTACTATAGCTTTTTTCGAGACGGCAACCTCTACCGCATGATCTATCGCGGTTGGCAACACGAAGCGAACAAGAAGGCAGCTCACGCAGAGGTCACCTGCTATGCCGAGAGCAAAGACGGTATCCACTGGACCAAGCCCGCGCTAGGATTATTCGAGTGGCAGGGCTCGAAGAAGAACAACATCGTGCGACTCGGTTCCGGTACGCACAATTTCACCGCCTTCCGTGACGGTAATCCGAGCGCGCCACCTGAGCAACGCTACAAGGCCTTCGGTGGCGGCCGCGGCGGCCTTTTGGCGTTCGCGTCCCCGGACTGCAAGTGCTGGACACTGCTCCGCGAACAGCCCGTGATTACCAACGGAGCCTTCGACTCGCAGAACCTCGCGTTCTGGGACACTGGCCGACAGGAGTATCGCGCCTACTGGCGCTACTTTGCCAATGGCGTGCGAGCGGTCCGCACCGCGACATCGAAGGACTTCCTCACCTGGAAGAACGAGGCCGACCTGCGATACACCGAGGGCACCCCGACCGAACACCTTTACACGAATGCGATCCAGAAATATTTCCGCGCGCCGCACCTGTTCATCGGATTCCCGACGCGCTATGAGCCAAAGAGCCAGCAGGTCGAACCGATCCTCATGACCAGCCGTGATGGGGTAACCTTCCATCGTTTCGCTGAGGCTGTCGTGCCCCGTACCGCACCGAAAGATCGCAACCACAACCGCAGCAACTACATGGCATGGGGAATGTTCCAACTTCCAGGCAAACCGCGTGAGATCTCGGTCTACGCCACCGAGAACTACTACGAGCCGAGCCCGGGTCGCGTGCGGCGTTTCGTCTATCGTACCGACGGCTTCGTCGCCCTACGCGCAGGCGCTGAAGGAGGCCAAGTAACGACCAGACTGCTTGAATATAGCGGAAAAAAGCTGCTACTGAACTACGTCGTCCGCCAGGGCGGCACGCTGAGCCTCGAGGTGATAGACCAAGCTGGAGCGGTGATTGGCAGATCGCAGCCCCTGGCCGGCGACGTCATCGACACAGCAATCGAGTGGCTAGTTGATCCCGGACTCAGTCAAGGGGTTGTCCAGCTGCGGTTCAAGCTGAAGCAGGCGGATCTATTCTCGCTGCGCTTCCACTGAGAAATCCGATCTCTCCTCCTCGGGTCGGCATTGGCGAAGAAGTCCTCCGGGTTCCGCTGTGAAGCATGTTACAGATCTACCTGATCGATCACTTCCGCCTGAAGGCGCGCAACCACCAGCTCATCCTCGCCAGCGAAGTCTACAACACCAGAGTTTCCTGTATGGACGGCATCAAATCGGTATAGAAGAACGCCGCCAGCGAGTCGAGCTGCCAGACGGTCGCTTCAAATTAAGGGACTCGTGTGATTGCGGAGTTGGGGCGAACTTGAAGTCTGTTCTCCAACCGCTCGAAGCCCGACTCCCCATGCGGGCGCCGCCGGCAAAAGCGTCCTTCGAAAGCTACCAAACGAGACGCTAGCTTCAGCTCAAGACGGCTTGCGAAAGAGGATCAAACCAGTTCCGGCGGCAAGGCCGAGCACCACCACAGCGCCGATGATGAGCAAACGGCTCCATCCGAGCCCGCCGTCCGGCGCGGTCGCTTCGGACGGCGCAGCGACTCCACCCCGTATCAGCGCGGCGGCCCCTTCAAGCGGCGGTAAGACTTTATCGATGATCATCTGGCTGCCCTCGATCGCCGCGTCCCAGTTCATCGCCATCAGCAGATCCTTGCCTGGGTTCTGGTCTTTCACCTCACAACTACACGCGCCACAAAGATAGATCGACGCCTCAAGCACGTTGTCGCGCGTCACGCCTCGACCGACCAGAGGCTCGAGAAAACGTCCGCGCCCGAACACCGGGAAAATCATTGGCTCGCCAGCGAATTCGCCGAGATCACTCTCGATGTTGAGAAGCATCTGCAAGAACACTTGTTCCTCAGGATCCGAACGCTGGATGCGCAACAGCGAGAATTCAATCTGCAGCGGCACATCGGATCGCAAGACGTTCTCCCGATCAACGTAACCTTCTACAGGCTCCGAATTACGACCGACGACGCCGTCTGGGATTTTCAGCTTATCAGTGGCTTCACCCAACGACTTGGTCAACGAGTCCTCAGCTGCCTTGTCTTTTTGTGAGTCGCCACTTTCAACGATCACCCAGATCGCCGACTCCCCTTTGAGGATGCGTCGCACCAACTCCTGGCGCACCGGCGAGTCGATCACCCGTTTGGCATTGACCATGTTCACCGCCCCGGACCAGATCGCTTGCCGGGCAAATCCATCGAGCCGCCCCGGATAGTGCAGACTCATCTTCGCCGCGCCCGATTCCCCCGTCGCTCCGGCCTCTTCCGGAACCCGCACGCGCAGATTAATCCGCTCTTCCTGATCGCCCGCACTGCGCACCAGAAAGTCGACCGCTTCCTGCTCAGCCGGGCTTAAGTCTCCGTTCGATTCGATGATCAACTCGTAGCGGCTTGCCTCCCAGCGTTCCAACGCGTAGCGGAACACGGGAACCTGGCACGCGAAGGCCGTGTGAAACAAGAGCACTGCCGCCGGAACGAATCGCAGCAAGCTCGCCCACATTCTCGATTTGCGATCTAGATCCAGAGCCGACATCACCTCAAGCAATCACTTCGCCCCCAGGCACACCAGTTCGCCACCCTTGGTTGTCAGGTAGAGTTTGCCGCCTGCTATCGCCAATCCATCCCAGACCGGTGGGGGCACTTTGGTTTCCTCTAGCACTCTACCATCGGCCATCGATATGACCTTGAGGCGGCCATCTTCGTGGATCGCAAAAAAGCGCCCGTCACCACTGAGAGCCAGGGCGTAGATGTCGTTGTAGGCCTGGGTACCCGCAGGCTGTTTGGCCTGCTTAATTTTGTCCTCTGGCGACGTAAAAGGATCGATCGTCCACTCCGAATTCTTGGCAATCCGATAGGTGCGGTAAGGCTTGCCATTGTTGCGAGCCTCCTTTCCTGCCTGCCACCCGGTGATCCACTTGCTGTCGAATTTCTCACCCTTATCGAGATCAAAATCGCGCGCGAACAAATCTGTGCTGCCATTGAGTGAGCTGACGATATGATCAGCGCGGAACGCTACCAGTGGCCGACGCGGCGCCTCGCCCCGGAATCGATGCTGGTGCCGCGCGCTGTAGGTCCACGACCCACGCGGAATCCACACGCCGCCCTTGCTATCCTCACCGACCTCGAGATGGCTGAAGGCATTCCACTTGTCGACGCTAATCGTCTTGCCATCACGCCCGAGGATCCACCGCGACATCGCTAAGCCATCACCCTCGGCGTGGAGGATGTCGATCGGATCAAACTCCAAGCCGGAGTTTTCATAGAAGCCTTTGAAAGGATCCGTGCTGGGTGTGTCACTGCTTTGCGGCATGTCGTCGAGGCGGTGCACCCAGTGGCGTTTGCCGCTGACGGGGTCGATCGCGAAGATGAAGATGCCCCCATCCGCGAGCGGCTGACGCCCAGCAGCGAAGTAGGCGACATCGTCCATCACCATCACCGTTCCAGCAACCGGCCATGCCGATTCCACCTGACCGTAGGCGACGATGCGCTCTTCGTCCGGAGTTGCGCGAAAGCGCCAGACTTCTTTGCCAGTATCGCTGCGCAGCGCGTAAACCCATCCCGCATGCGTTCCAAACAGGCAGAGGCCACGGTGGATCGTCGGCGGCGTGTCGACCCGGCCATCGGCGGTAAAGCGCCAGTTCACTCTGCCGCTGGCAGCGTCCAGCGCCACCACCTCGTGTGCCTCCGTCCGCGCTACCAGCACCTGACCGTTGGCAACAACCGGGGCGCTTACCGATCCCTTGATAAACGGATTCTCCCGCCAATCGTGGAGGATCGGACCATCCTTCGCGGACTTCAAAGTGGCAGCTTCAGAATCACTCACAACGCGGCTCGTCCACAAAATATCGAGCGCCTGCGGACCGGGCGAAGCCGTGCTGGCACTGCGCCAGCGATCGCCGCGATACGTAGGCCAATCAGAGGCTGCGGGCGCTGCAGCCTCTGCTCCAACCGGCACCGGGGCGCCTCCTTTAATTAGTGGAAACTCGATTGCATCCAGATCGCGGTGCGTCGCGGGATCGCCCTCTGAGCGTCCCGCCATCGCCACGAAACCGCGCAACATCGGCCAGCAGGTGCAGTGCTTTGGCGTGGTGTAGATCAGCCCATTGGCTGGCACCCAACCATTCTCGCTAGAGCAGTTCGCCTTGGTGATGCGGTTGGCGACGATGTCGCCGGTGCGCAGATCCGTCATGTCGAGCACTCCGGCAATCATGAATTCGGGCGTTGCCACCGGCGGGAAACAGTGCGTCATGCCGGCTGGGTGCGTCACCTTGATTTCGCCGGTCTTGGCATCGAGCGCGGAGATTTCGATCGGCTCACGTCCGCGGGCCGCCTCGTCCTCGTAGTTAATCCGGCCACCGTGGAGAATCCATACGCTGTCGTCGAGAAACATCGCCCGCGCCTGGCGACGGTGGTTCATCCCCGGCGGGAATGCCTTCTCCCAGACATACGCCCCGTCCTTCGCCGACAGAATGTAAATGGCGTTGCCGGCGTCGCTATCGGTGAGACTCGAAGTTTCGTAAGCGATCTGTTCCTCGTGCATCACCGAGCGTGTCACCCGGTCCAACCAGGAGAAGCCATTGCTGCGCCAGAGGATATCGCCAGTGCTGAGGTTCAGCGTGATAGCTTCGCTGATCTCACCACGCTTGGGTCGTCCCTGCAGCAAGGACACACGCTGCTCACCTGCCACCACATTGCGCGCACCGGAGGCAGGGTAATCCCACATCAGTTCCCCGGTCTCGACGCTGAATGCCGCAACCCCATTTTCATAAGTGGCGACCACGGTGTCGCCCTCGTTGAGGATCTCTCGGGGGTTGGTCACATCGGGAAATTCCCGCACCAGCTCACCAGTCGTGGCGTCGAGCGCCACCATGGCACCGCCGGATACCGCGAACAGGTATTTGTCAGCAGCGATCGGCCGCGCCCGATCTCGCGACAAGCGTGGCAATTTGAATCTGCTGGCATTGGTCTCATTCTCGCGTCTACCAAGATCGCGGTGCCACAGGCGCAGCCCGTTGAAACTGTCGCGGGCCAAAATCCCGCCATAAAAGTTCCGCCCGCCAGCCGACACGAGCCCCTCGACTTCAGAGGTCGCCGCAGCTACCCACCGCACGCGATCCGGCGGTCCGATCGCAGTATCGCCCGACACTGCATTGCCATCCGCAGCGTGGCGGGGATGCGACCAGTTATCCATGTTGTCCGGCCACGGTTTGCGGGCTGAAATCCGGCCGATTTCTTCCTTGGTAACAATCTTCTCAAACCCGGCAGCTTGCAGCTGCTCGCGTTTTAGCGTTGCCTGATCGCCAATCACCACGCCACCAGGCGTCAACACCCGCAGCACCTCTGCAAGGGGCATGGCGGACTCCACCACGATCAGCGCATTGACCAAGTTTTCACTGTAGGGCAGATGCTCCTTCGCGGTGAGCAGTTGTGCCGATGCCAATCCGTAGCGCGCGTTGGAGCGGAGCGCCTCACGCGCCGCAGCAACCTTTGCAAAGTCGACATCGAGCACTTCGATCACGTAGTGACCACTCAGACTTAAACCAGCCGCCAATGTCGTATCGCTAGCGCCTAGTTGGACGACCAGACCGCCATCTAGCTCAGGTATGCCAGGTTGTGCCGGCAGTCTGAGGATCAGGCCAATAGCCAAGCAGGCTCCGAGAAGTAGTACACGTAGAAAAAAGTTGGAGTGAGGTGAGGTTCTCATAGCGACCCCAAGCCTCCGTATCTCAACTGCCGCTGTCAAACCCCGTTCCTGGATCGGGGCAGCCCGACGCGCACGCGTAAGTATCCCGTAGTGTCCGGAAACTCGAATCCTCCACGTTTCATACGGCATCCCGGTAGTACTAGCGCAACCGTCCACCGAGCCTTTGCCAACTTTAGGCTTGAAGAAGCCCACAATCCCCGGTCGAATCGACCGCAATGGCAATACTTGCGTCGCCTAGCCATCGTCCAACGGCACCTAGCCGCTGAAATTTGTTCCGGTGAAGTGAACAACCCCGATAAGAATCATGATCAAACGAAGAAATTTTCTCAAGGGCTCCGCGATTTCCGCTGGTGCCATCGCCACGGGCTCAACTGTCAACGCCCAAGAGGCGAAGAGCAATGCCTCAGGTGTTGGTGGATACAACTACCGATTGCCATCGTTCAAGAAAGGCAGTCGGCTACTGTTCCAGGGCGACT
Source organism: Verrucomicrobiales bacterium (assembly GCA_047619485.1). Lineage (GTDB taxonomy): Bacteria > Verrucomicrobiota > Verrucomicrobiia > Verrucomicrobiales > DEV007 > JBLHKE01. The sequence continues at coordinate 17,756 of JBLHKE010000047.1, forward strand.
CCATCACCGATATGAAGTGGGGGCGCAACGAGAAGGATCGCAACCACTACCTCGGGCACAGCTACGTCTACCTGATCGCGTCGCGGCTCGGCGTCGACATGCCCGAGGCTGAACTGGACGTCTACAACCGTGGCATGAGCGGGCACAAGGTAGCCGACCTCAAGAAGCGCTGGCAGAAGGACGCGATCGATATGAAGCCCGATCTCCTCAGCGTCCTCATCGGTGTGAATGACGTGAGTCGTGGCGGACCTATCGATCAGTGGCAGGCGGACTATCGCGATCTACTGGCCCAGAGCCGCAGGGCCAATGCCGATCTACGCCTCGTGCTACTCGATCCATTTGTCTTAGCCTCCGGGCGTCTGAAAAATGAAGATCAGTGGAAGCAGTGGCGTGGCAAGGTGGACCAGATGGGCGCGATCGTCGCACAGCTAGCGAAGGATTTCGATGCGGTCCACGTCAAGACGCAGGAGGTTTTTGATACGGCCGCGAAAAAGGTCAGCGCGGAGCAGTGGATCTGGGACGGTGTGCACCCGCTGCCGCAGGGGCACGAGCTGATCGCTCGCAACTGGCTGCAAGAGGTCAGTGGTCGCTGGAGTTAGGAACGACGTCCCGATCTTCGATGAACGTCGCCATCATAGGGGCTTCCGACAAGCAGAACCGCTTTGCTTTCAAAGCGCAGCGCATGTTCGCCGTACACGGTCATCGGGTGTTTCCAATCAGTCCGACTGGGAAAGGCGAGCTCTAGCCGACGTCTCGTCTCGACAAGCATGGCGATTCAACTATTATTCTGTCCTATGAAAATGACGATCCTTCTGCTGCTGTGCTTCCATCTCGTCCCGTCCCATGGCAAACCGCTATTCAACGGAATAGATCTAGCCGGTTGGCAGGGCATGCAGGGCGAGGCAACGAACTGGGGAGTCAGAGACGGATTACTTACCGGGACTGGGAGGGGCGGATCACAGTGGTTGGCGACCGATAAGGAGTATGGTGATTTTGAATTAACGTTAGAATACAAGCTGCCGAAGAATGGCAACAGCGGTGTCTTCATCCGCGCGCCAAAGGAGGGCGCCCCGTGGGTCACCGGAATGGAGATCCAACTGCTCGACGACTACAGCGAGAAGTGGAAAAATCTCAAGCCCGACCAGTTTACCGGCGCGATCTACGCGGTGCAGGCGCCGTCGAAACGGGTCACCAAGCCGGCCGGCTCGTGGCAGGCACTACGCATCTACTGCATCGGCAAACAATGCCGCGTCTGGGTCAACGGCCAACAGGTCATCGATGCGGATCTCGATCAGCTAGCGGAGAAATACGCCAAAAAAGTTCCCGGGCTGAAGCGCAAGACGGGCCTCATCGGCGTCCAAAATCATGGTGATCCAGTCTCGTTCCGCAACATCCACATCCAAGAAGTGACCGCCGACAGTTGGATCAAGCTGTTCAACGGTAGCGACCTCGACGGATGGTATGAGAACAAGTTCAAGCACAAGCCCGAGTGGAAAATCATCGATGGGATCCTTACTGGCCACGGTGGTCAGGGCTATCTAGCCTCGCTCGA
>JBLHKE010000048.1:0-18908 GCA_047619485.1 Verrucomicrobiales bacterium
CCCTCGTCCGTGAACTCTACCATCGCAGCCGGATCGGAGAGCTGTGGGTTACCGCCGAGCGCGAACTCGAGAAAATTGGGCGCGCCGTCCTCGTCCGGATCGTCTAGCTTGCCGGTCTGTCCGGCTGAGGGGCCGCCGAACTGCGCGGTGATCCATGTGTCGTAGGCGGCCGGATCGCCACCGCCAGAGCCTGGAGTTCCTCCGGTAAAAGAGCCAGCGCGCCAGCTATCTTTTAAATGCCAGCTCGCGGGCACCGCTGACTCGTCGATGATCTCGAGGGCGAATCCACCACCGTCGGTGCTCGGATACCAGTTGTCTGAGTATTCGAAATCAAGGATCCCCGCACCGAGGGACTCGATCTCGAGCCGCATCCGTTCACCGCCGTTGGATAGTTTCCCTGAGTAGCTTCCAACCACGTTCAAGCCGCCGCCGTAGGATGCCTCGAAGGCTCCCTGGTCTTGCGCGACCAAGGCGTATTCCCCGGGCTGGAGCTCCATGCTCGGAAAAGAAAATTGGATGCCCTCGGAGAAGGAAACCCCGGCGAGATTGAAGGTGACACTGCCAACATTGCGCAGCTCGACGTATTCCAAATTTCCCGATTCCGGGTGGTACATCAGCTCGGTGATCCGCAGCCCGCCGATGATAGCGGACTCGTTGCTTAGATCCGTAGCATTGCTGTAGCCAGGTGTCGGTAGAGCGAAGTCAGCGTAGCTGGCGCCGCCGTCGGATGAACGACCCTGGGAGACATCTAGCCGGTGGCACAGGTAATGCACCTCATCGATCTCGACACCGTTTACGCCTGAGATCGCAAGCCAACCCTGATCGGACCCGAGCTTGAACGGCAGTTCGCTCGCGTTACCCGGGCTGGCGTCGTTGCCGATGGCCTCGAACAGGGCGAAACCGCCAGCCGGGATAAAGCTGAGCGCAGGTAGCTGGAACCGGGTTGGGTCGGAGGCCGGTTCATCGGTGATCGCGAGTCCACCAATGGCAACCGGCAGGGACGACGGATTGTAGAGCTCGATAAAGTCGCGCGTGAACACGACTTCGGGTTGGGTCAGCCACTCGTTGATACGCAGGACGTCCGGGTCGCCGAGATCCTGGGCAATGTTGGCGGTGCCCGGGGTCGGTTGGGTCAGCGCCCAGGTGTTCAAGCCGGCACCGGTGCGGCTGATCGAAAGGTCAGGAATCTGGAGGCCGAAGCTGACACTGTCGACGGTCGTTGCACCATCCACCAGATAGATCGCTTCCCCATTGCTCCCAAGGCTGAAACCGAGATGGCGGCCGTCGGTGTCGGCCGAGTCAGCGAAGAGAATCATCCTATCGCCCGCCGCGATGCTGGTGCCCGCCGGGAAGGTGAACTTGGCAGGCTCCGCTAGATCGTCGGTCATCGTCATCCCGGCAATACTGACCGCGTTGGCACTGCTGTTGTAGAGTTCGACGAAATCAGGGAAATTCCCGAAGTAATCTAGCGTGCGGTTCACTGCTAACACCTCACTAATCATCAGCGAGCCGTGCGCGCTCGCCAGCGTATTGGAAGTGATGCCTTTCGGTGCGGGCGGCGCTGCACCTAGCTCGGCATCGACTAGGCCGGTGATGTAGGTGCGCCGCGCATCCATGAAATCGATGATGTCCTCGATCTCCCCGTCGGGGACCCATCCGCTCAAGCTATTCACAACCAACTCGTCGAACTGGTCCTTGGCAAAACTTCCCTGAAGGAGCTCGCGCAGCGCCTGGTAGTAGCGCGTCTGCACGCCCGGGTCCGAGAACAGCGGGATGAGGGGATCGAGCACACTGCCGCGCGAGATCATGTCGAAGATCGTGTGCTCCGGGTCGGTGATGCGGCTGCCGTCACCATCGCCGAGGATCGTGTCCAGGTCGTGGGGGACAAATTTGAAGCGTGGGGTGACGATGCCGCGGTAGATCGTGAAGTCATCGTCAGCACCGTTGGAGGCATTGGTCTCACCATTTGCGAGCACCGCCATCGCTCCGAACCAATCGAGCCACTGGTCTAGGTCGACCACCGCCTCGACCTGCGCGATGTAGTCCGGGTCGCCGTCGGAATTGTTCATCACATCCAACCAGCCGTTCAGGTCGCTCCAGTCGTTCTCGTCGGCGTTGGTCTCCTTGTTCCAGCCGTCGTTCATGTAGTCGCCGACGTCGCCGTCGCGGAATGCCCATTCGCGGTCCGGGCGGACTTTTTTGTAGAGGTTACCGTCGGCATCATCTGGGTATTTGTCCGAGACGAAGTCGCCGTCCAGCACCTCCATGTGGATCGCGAGGCCGTAGTCGAAGGCGTCGTCGCGCATGCGGTCGTCGCCGTTCCAGCGCAGGCGCATCGGCTTGCCATCGGGGGCTGCGAGGCCAGAGCCCTGGAATAGCCGCATGCCGATGTACTGCGAGTAGGTGTATTTGGTGTTCCAATTCATCTTGGTGCGCTTGTTCCACGGGCGGTCGTGTGGCACCGAGACACGCATCGGTGGCGGATTGTGGCTGCGGCTGCCTGCCCCGCGGACGCGCAGGCTCGAGTTGTAGCGGATCACTGGGCCAGAGCAATCGTCGAGGATGAGCGTTGCATGGAAGCGTTCGTTGCTACTGCGGTTGACGTTGACGAACTCGTCATCCTCATCGGCGGTCATGACGATCCGGTAGATCGGCCAGTCGGCGTCATGCACCTCGTCGTCCACCTGGTAGTGGGCGTTGGCGACCTGTCCGATGTTGGTGGTATTTGGCCAGGTGCGGGTGAGGGCACCATCGCTAGCAGAGACATAAAATTCCACCACGGTGCTGTCCGGCATGGCTGGGAGGATGGCGCCGTAGATTCCGTCGCCAGCCTCGCCGTCGCCGCTCGTGCCGTCGTCTGCCATCGCTACCTCGTTGAATGCTCCCGGGTCCGTCGGCGCCTCGCGCCAGAACAGCGAGGCCGACAGAGTGGTGCCGTCGATGTCGCGCAGTTCGGCGGTGATACTCACTGGCTCGCTCGATCTCGGCACCACCGGCCTGTGTGCGACATCGAGGATCATCGGGGCGATCTCGTTCGCTGCGATCGAATTGGTCGTGCCCGGGGTTGGGCTGCCCAGGCTCGTGGACCAGTTCTGCCCCTGCTTGTTCGAGAGGCCGGTGAAGATGAGTTCGAGCGACTGCCCGCCGCCGTCGTGTGCGCTGTTCCAATCCCATCCCCTAGTGGAGCCAATGCGCTCGCGTGCCGCCCATTCGCCTTCGTCAGAGTAGGTCACATCATCGATCTCGATACCGTCGATGTTCTCGAGTCGCACGCGCTCGCCAGAGTTACTCAGGCGGCCGCTCCAGCCGCCGATGACGTTGCCAATCGCCCCGTGGATCGCCTCGAAGGCGGACACGTCGGCCGCGATCACCAGGAAGCCACTCGGCGGGATCGTGCGTGCGGGGAACGTGTAGTCGACGCCGTCGAAAATTTTCCAACCGCTCAGGTCGACCAGGTTCTCACCGATGTTGGTGATCTCGATGTATTCCTCTGAGTCGTTGTCGCTTGCCGGGTGATACATGATCTCGTTGATCACGATGCTGTTCAGGTCGGGGCCGACGTGCAAGGTGGCGGTAGCGGTGGTGCTGCTCGTAGCATCGCTCGCGCGGTAGGTGAACGTGGCGTCACCCTCAAAATTGCTCGCCGGCGTGTAGTTGAAGGAACCGTCTGGGTTGAGCGTCAGCGCGCCGGAGCTTACACCGGTCACAATGGATGCGGTGAGGTTGTCGCCATCGGCGTCCAAGTCGTTGTTGAGGACTCCGTCGGTGGCGCTGGCGGAGAATGGCGTGTTGGTGATCACTCCATAGTCGTCATCCGCGACCACCGGGGCATCGTTCACCGCTTGGACCGAGATCGTCACCACTGCGGGGGACGAAAGCTGGAATCCGTCGCCGACCACATAGGTGAAAGCGTCGGTGCCAGAAAAATCGCCGTCCGGCGTATAGCTGAATGAGCCATTCTGCGAGAGTTGCAGCGTTCCATTTGAAACATCGCTACGCAGGAATGCGACGATCGAGGAACTATCAGCGTCCGAGTCGTTGGCTAGTACACCGAGCTGCTCACCTACGTTGAGGATGCTGTCCTCGCTCACGGAATACCCATCGGGCACGACCGTCGGTCGGCCGTTTACTGTCAGGGCGACTTGCACCTCTGCAGATCTAGAAGTCTCATCGTTGGCCTCGTAGTAGAAAAAAATAGTTCCACGGAAGTTTTCTGGATTGTAGGTGAAGCTGCCGTTGCTATTCAAATTCAACGAACCCGAGTCGACATCTCCGAGCAGCACCGCCACTAGCGTATCACCGTCTGCATCGCTGTCGTTGGCGAGGACGTTGCCACTGAATATCTGGCTAGGCTGCACGACGAATGAATCCGATTTGGCCGACGGCGCATCATTGACACCGTTCACCGTGATGGAGACGGCGGTGTCTGCCGATGTGCCTAGCCCATCCGAGGCACGGTAGATGAAGGCGTCACTGCCGAAAAAATCCGCTGTCGGCGTGTAGACGAACGAGCCGTTCGCGTCGAGCGACAGGCTACCATTGGAGACGTCGCTGATCAGTTGCGCCTGTATCGGATCCCCGTCGGGATCATCATCGTTGGCCAGCACTCCAGTCGCCGTGTTGCGGCTCAATGTCTGGTCTTCTAACACCGCATACACATCGGCGTTGGCGTTGGGAACATCGTTCGGCCCTGGCGTGACGGTCACCGTCGCCGTGCCCACGGAACTCAGGTTACCGTCGGTGGCGCGGTACTGGAAACTGTCCTCGCCGAAGTAGTTCGCGGCGGGTGTGTAGGTGAAAGTACCATCGGGGTTCAGCGAGACCGTGCCGTTCGCTGGCTGGGACTCGATGGCGGCGATGAGGTTCCCCCCCTCGGGGTCGCTGTCGTTCGCAAGGACGCCACGGGTCTGGTTGAGGGCACCGGTCATCGACAGGTCGAAGCTAAGGTCGCTGCTGTCGGGGTCGTGTTGGTGGATCTCCACGGCGATGATGTTCACGCCGGTCGCCAGCAGCTCCGGGTCGATGTCGAAGTCGCGCCAGTCGTTCTCGTTTCCGGTCGACGTCTCGGCGCGCGTGTCGTAGGCCGCGTCGGCGACGAGGTTCGATCGCAGTATCTCGCTTCCGTTGAGGTAGACGGCGGCGGCGTCATCGCGGATCAGGCGCAGGGCGAGGCCGTCGAATCTGTCCGCGTCGGGTAAGTTGAAAGTCCTGCGGAAATACGTCGTGGCGAATTTGTTGTTCGGGTCAGGGCCGTATTCGACCACGGTCGTCTCGTCCTCGTCGCCATAGCCGAGCTGCGCGATGCCAGTCTTCCAGGAAGAATCGCTAAAGGTCGTCGCGATCCACCCGACACCCTGGTCGGAGCCGTCGTCGAGGTATTTCCAAGCCGCGCCCGCTGAGATCAGTGGGACATCATTGTTGCCGCCGCCGTCCTGAGCGACCGTCACCTGGAGCTGATTGTTCTCCTCGATGGTGTAGCTGTCCGCAGCGGCGACCGGGGCGTCGTCGACGGCCGTCACGGTGAGCGTGGTCGTGTGTATTTCCGACTCGGCGACGCCATCGCTGACCCGGTAGGTGAACGAGTCCGAGCCGTTGAAGTTGGCGCGGGGTGAGTAGGTGAAAGCACCGCTCGGATTGAGTACCAGCGAACCCTCGCCAACATCCGATTCCAGTGTGGCCGTCAGCTGCCCCGGGGCGTTGTCGACGTCTTGGGCGCCTTGCAACACGCCCTGCACTGCACCGACGCTGAGCGCCTGATCCTCAGGGGTCGAGTAAGATTGCGCCACACCTGTCGGGGCATCATTGATCGGTGCCACTGTGATGTTCACCGTTGCCGTCGAGTTTCCCGTGCTGTCGGTCGCGCGGTAGGTGAAGCTGTCGTTGCCGGCGAAGTCGAGGTCAGGTGTGTAGGTGAAAGTTCCGTTCGTCTCCATCGATACCGAACCGTTCGCTGGTTGGGAGAGCAGAGTCGCGGTCAGCGTGCCGCTGCCGGAATCATTGTTCAAGACGCCGCCACTGGCACCGCTGCCGCTCGCTGTCAGGGTGACATCGTCGAAATAGACATCGGCGATCTCGCTGGCGACCGTCGATTTGTTCACATAAACTCCGAGGCTGACGGTGTGTTGGCCAGCGGCCAGCGGGAGGCTGATGGTCGCCTGCCGCCAGCCGGTATCGTCGGCTCCTCCGCCGTTGCCATTTCCGAGGATGTAGGCCAACGCATCGTTCTGCGCGCTGCCGATCGAGGTGCCGTCGATCTGTGCCACCGCCATGATGAACTCGCTATTCTCGAAGCCGGCGTCTGCGATCAACCGGTAGCGCAACGACAGCTCCACGGAGGCGGCGCTCGAGAGACTAAATCCACGCGTCCACCCCGCCGAGGATGCGGGGGAGCCGTTTGGCGTGTCGCCGCCAGATTGGGCGCGCAGGGCTCCGGTGCCATTGAAGCCGCTCGTCGTTTCGTGTTGTCCAGTGGCGAAGCCCGGGTTCGAGGTGCCGAAGAGGTCAGCCAGGTAGACGAATCCGCCCTCCAAACCGCCGCCGCCACCCGAGAGCAGTTCGAGGTCGAGCCCCGAGTCAGAGCTGGTGAGTTGCGTCTGGTGTACTTCGATGGCGATGGTGTTGGTCCCGGCGACCATCAGTCCGCCGGGGACGTTCAAGCTCAGTGTCTCGTAATCCCCCTCGGTCGGGCTGTTTTGTGCAAGAGTTTGAGTTGTCAGCTGACCACTCGGCAAACGGTTGCGCAAAACTTCCGTCCCGTTGATGTAGATTACGCAACCATCGTCGACCAGCAGGCGGGTCGACCAGTCGGTCTCGGCTGCTTGCCTCGTGGACAAGGTGAAGGTCTTGCGGAACAGGTAGGTTGTCACAAGGTTCTGACCGTTGTCAGCAGTGCCAATTCCATCGAGCACGTCGGGTGCGCTTGGGAACCCATCGATCCCGCCCGCCTGGATCGGTAACGGGTGAGACTCCCACTGGCCGATCGTTGACGTCGACTGGTTGAAGTTCGTCGAATTCCAATCGCGCCCGGAGCCGTCGACCGGGTAGTCGTCGGAGCCACCGTTGTCGTTTTCGATGGCATCTAGGTAATCCCAATCACCGCCTAGCGGGATCTGCGCGCCCGATGCAGAGTCGAAGTTAGTGTCGATCAGTGCCGAGGTCGAAACTGCCAGCGGGGTGTCTTCATTGACCGCGTAGGCGTCGTCGATGGCAGTCGGAGCAGCCAGCACGGTGGTCGATATTAAAAACGGCCATAGCACAGCCACCATGCTGGGGAGCTTGGGAAAATTCATTCGTGGTTGGGGAATTGAGGGGTAGGGGAAGGGGACGCGAAGGTTTGTCTGCAAACTTCTCGTATTTAGTTACCAAAAGCAAGCCTACGACGGTGACGATAATGAGCTAGCGAAGCCGTAGAAATGTGGCATTTCCCTCTACGCGGAACGCCAGTCGATCTATGACCTGGCCAATGTCCCCGGCACCTCGGTTGATGCACCCGACTTGGTGGCGCATGCACCGGTAGATTTAGCGGGGATGGCGCCGACGATCTCCTCATCAGAGCCCGCGGTGGCACGGCACTTGGGCGCCGTTTTTCTGGAATGGCCTATGTGATTTTCGGGCGAAAGATTCCTGCTCGCCTTCCTGAGGCGATGAATCTCTCGACCTTTAGTGATACCCACGCCGATGTGACGATCTATGCTGCCGATTCAGACGATTTTCTTTTTTATGGAGATGCCTATGCCAAAGGTGGTGCGCTGGCGGTCGGGGATCTAAACGGCGATGGTAGATCTGACATCGTGCTGGGGGCTGGTGGTGCTGATGGGCCTGGTGGTGGACGGCGCTTCTGCGGAGGGGCCTATGTTATCTACGGAGCCGAATCCCCAGGCCAGGCACTCTTCGAATCTTTGGCGGGCGACTACGGGGCGGTTGCTGATCAGGAGACGTTGCTAAACTTCGTCTTCAACACGGCTCCCGGAGATTCTCGCCCTATGGCATTCAGCGACTCAGTTGAGGGCATAGAGGTGCTATCCCCGGGCACACCGACCGTCGTCATCGGAGAGGAGGGCGTTCGGGCATTTTTTGTGAGACGCAGTGACCACCAAACTGCATGTCTCACTTACACACCGCAGTTCAGCACAGATCTGGTAAGTTGGGAAACTGGCACCGCGCCCCCCTCAATCCTTGCTGACGACGGAGTGCATCAGATCGTTTGCGTGCTGCTACCAGAGCTGGTTGGCGGGAGTTCGTTGCGTAGTTTTCGGGTGGTCGTGAGCCTAATTCGATAAGGCCTATGCCACTAAATCTATACCTCGATCTTCACCGGGCAGACCTTCAGTTCTGCGGTCTGTGTCACGGGGTCGTAGCCGCCGCCGGTGAGGATGTTCACCGGGACGCTGGCGAAGCTGAAGCTGGTGAAAACGGTGCCGCGCGGTGAGATGTCCGTGAGCCTGGCTTTGATCTCGATGGTGCCGCGGCGGCTGCTCATCTTGACAGTCTGGCCGTCTTGGATTCCCCATTCTTCAGCATCGGTCGGGTGGATCTCGAGACTCTCTTCTGCGAGCAGGTAGTCGATGCCGCTGGATCGGCCAGTCTGCGTGCGGGTGTGGTAAGCCTGCAGGCGACGGCCAGTTGTCAGCCAGACGGGGAAGTCGTCGTCGATGACCTCGGCTGGGTCGCGGTAGCCGATGATGCTGAACAGGCCTTTGCCGTTCTTGAATTCCTTCTCGTGGAGGCGCGGGGTGCCAGGGTGATCCTTGTCAGGGACGGGCCACTGGTACTCGCTATTCTCGATACGATCCCAGTCGAGACCCTTGTAAATCGGGCTGAGCTCGCAGATCTCGTTAAAGACGTCTTTGGCGGATTCGTAGTTGTCGAAGCCGGGGGTTCCCATGCGTTTGGCGATCTCGGAGATGATCCACCAATCGGGTTTTGACTCGCCGACGGACGGGACGGCGGCACGCAGGCGCTGCACGCGGCGCTCGGTATTTGCTTGGACGCCATCTGTCTCAGCGAAGCCGGTGGCCGGCAGGACGATGTCGGCGAGCTCGGCGGTCTCGGTCAGGAACAGGTCGATCACGACGAGGTGGTCGAGGCTTTTCAGTGCGTGCTCGCAGTGGTTCTTATCCGGGTCGGTGACGACGGTGTTCTCGCCGTCGATGAGCATGGCGTGGATGCCGTTCTCTTGCTTGCCACAGAGGTCGAGGGCGGTCACTTTGGTGATGCCACGGACGGCTTCGATTTCGCGACCGTAGGCCTTGGAGATCTTCTCGGCACTGGCGGGATCGTCGCAGGGCTGGAAGCCGACGAAGTTGTTCGGCACCGCGCCGCAATCGCCGGCACCCTGGATGTTGTTCTGCCCGCGCATCGGGTTGATACCGCCGCCCACCTTGCCGAGGTTGCCGGTCATCAGCGCGAGGTTGCAGAGCGACTTGACGTTGTCGACGCCGCAGATGTGCTCGGTGATGCCGAGCGTGTAGTAGATGGCGGAGGGGGCACCGCCGCCAAACATGATGCCGGCTCTCTCGATGTCCTCGGCTGGGATTTCGCAGATTTCTGCTGCCCACTCGGGGGTGAATTCTTTGACGTGCTCAAGGAACTCTTCACCGTGGGCGGTGCGGGCGTCCATGAACTCGCGATCGATGAGGTTCTCGCGCCCGATGACGTGCGCCATCGCCAAAAGCAGCGCGACGTCGGAGCCGACGCGGATCGGCAGGTGGATGTCGGCGAGCTTTGCCAGGCGGATCTCGCGCGGGTCGGCGACGATCATTTTTGCACCGCGGGCGAGGGCTTTCTTTAGACGCGTAGCGGCGACTGGGTGGCACTCGGTCATGTTCGTCCCGATGGCGAAGATCACCTCTGGGAGTTCCATGTCGGCGAGAGGGTTGCTCATCGCGCCGCGTCCGATAGTGGCTGCCAGACCGGCAACCGTGGGAGCGTGTCAGGCTCGACTACAGTTATCTATATAGTTCGTCCCGTAGCCCGCCCGAATGAATTTCTGCATCGAGTAGGCGGCCTCGTGAGGGGCGCGACCGGAGGCGATCCCGTAGGTGGCGCGATCACCGTATTTTTCCTTCACTTTCATGAACCCCGCGGCGGCGGCGTCGAGCGCCTCGTTCCACTCGACTTCTTTAAACGTGCCGTCGGCTTGCTTGATGAGAGGTTTTTGAAGTCTGTCAGGGTGGTGGACAAAATCGAAGGCGAACTGTCCTTTGATGCAGAGGGCGCCGAGGTTGGATGGGCCGTCCATGGCAGGTTGGATGCCGACGACGCGGTCTTCCTTGGTCAGAATATCGACCGAACAACCGACGCCGCAATAGGGGCACACGGAACGGGTCTTCTTGATCTCGCCGGGCTTGTCCTTGGCGCGGATGGCTTTCTTGTCAGTGAGGGCGCCAGTGGGGCAAGTCTGCACACACTGGCCACAGAAAGTGCAATCGGAGTCGCGTAGGTCGACGCCGAACTCAGCGGTGATCTGGGTGTCGAATCCGCGGTTCTCGATGCTGATGGCGTAGTCGCCCTCTTGCTCTGCGCAGACGCGCACGCAACGGTAGCAGGAGATGCAGTTGTCGTAGTCGCGCAGGATGAACGGGTTCTTGTCGTCGATGTTCGACTGCCCTGACTTGCGGCCCATGAAGCGTTTGCCGGGATCGACTTTATAGCGCAGCAATAGGTCGCCGAGTTCTTGCGAGGCGAAACCGGCGAGCTTGTCGATGTCGCCGACGTTGCGGTTCTCGGAAGCGACCAGTTCGAGCAGCGTTTTGCGGTGCTTCTCGATGTCGTCGGTCTTGGTTTTGACGACCATGTCCGGCGCCGCCTTGGTGGTGCAGGATGCAACGGGATTGCGGATGCCCTCGACTTCGACCACGCAAAGTCGGCAGGCACCAAACGCCTCGAGCCGCGGGTCGTAGCAGAGCGTCGGGACTTCCTTGCGGCAGCGGTCTGCGACCTCGTAAATTGTCTCGCCGTCCGCAAAATCGACGGATTCACCATCGATGGTCATCGTGTGGACTCGTTCGGAGGCTCTGGCGTCGTTGGCGGCTATCATCACCGCAATTATACGGAAAAGTCGGCGCGGATCAAGGATGGTGCGCCGCTCTCGCCGAACAGCTCTACGCCAGTGTTTTTAGGAGTCCAACGACCGCCGGCACTACTCAGCGCGTTCTTTTTTAGGGCGCTTCTTGTGTTTCTCGTATGCCTTTTTGCTTCGGCGTTCGAGATAGTCGTGGGTGCGTTTCAGATTTGGTCCGGTATTGGTGATGCAGAGGGTGGAATTTAGGGTGTGAAAACTCACTTCGGAACCCTCGGGCCGGTTGATGCCTGCCGCTGCGAATCATGTTTCGACAGGACGGATGCTTCGAAACGACCTCATTCCAACTCCCAAGCTTAGGACGATTGACTCAAGAGCTTCATTCGGCAGCAATGGTGGCGGTCTCAGACAGGTTCAACAATTGCTTGCGCAGCTTGTTCCGCACCCAGCGGAAATCGCGCCAGTCTTCACCCTCGATGGAGCGTGCTTCGGTGGCGGTGATCGATTCTAGTGCGTCTGCCGCATTCTGGCGCTCGTCGAAACTCAGGCCGGCGGTGGTCGCCCGGTGCAGCGTGGGCCAGGCGCTCGGTCCGAGTCCGGCCAGGTAGTAGGTGTCGAGCGCCTTGTTGTGATCCTTGAGTGCGCGCTCGAGGTTGTATTCGGCAACGACTTTTCTTGTATCCCAGAATTGCAGCCCTGCGAAGAGCACGAAGACCGCCACCAGATTGGCGCTGATCAACCAGCCGAACGATCGGTCTCGCAGGATGCGGATTGCCAGCAGGGTGAACCCGACGCAAACCAGCACGAGGAACAGGATGAGGTGCACGCGCAGGACACTGAGGTGGTAGTCGCTGATGTAGATGTTAACGCGGCGACCGACGTTGATAATGAGCAGGATGTTCTGGATAATCCAGAGGGTCGCTAGGGCGTGGATGGCGCGTGATTGGGTGACCGATCTGTCTTGTTGGAAGAGCAAACCGAGGACGATCGCAGCGATGATGGCGCTGGCGATCAGGGTGTTCGTCCCCTGGTGGACGAATTCCGAATAGGTGAGATGCTCGGGGAGCTGGAGGTCTTTGGCCGCGAGGTAGGTGAAGTCGATGAAGTTGGCCGCGAAGAACAGCGCGTTGACTCCAGCGAGGATCAGAATGGTGCGCCAGCGGGCGACGAAGTGGTCGCCCGGTGCAGGTATCGTATTCCCCAGTTTTGAGAAGACCCGCTCGAATACCCGGCTCGGCTTGCTGCGCCATAGCAAGCCGAGCAGCGCAGTGGCGATGAAGCCAATGAAGACGAGGCGGGCGGGCGAAGGTGGCGAGATATCATTGAGGCTATCGATGAGTCCAGTCACGGCATTGGAGATGAATTGTCCGAGGATGCCGTTGCCTTTTCCGAGGAGGATGAGGAAGGGCAGGGTGATCAGCAGGGCGGGGACGACAATCTGAAGCGCGCGCACAATGTTGCGTCCGGTCGGAATCTTTACGGCAATGTTAGGTGCTTGGGAAATCCCGCTACGGGTTACGATTTCGGTGGCTTGCAACCAGCGGATCGGTGAGATGAGGAGGCCACGCAGAGCCTCGACGAGCTTCCGTCCGGCGGAGGTGTGGCCGGTTCCCTCGTGGAGGAAATGGGTGGAGGCCAGCAAGGTCAGCGTGAACAGGACGATCGCGTTGGAGAACGATGGGCGGACGACCATTTGGATCGCGCTGACCGTGAGGAGTGCGGCGAGGGTGATTTCGATTCGGCGGATGAGACCCTCGTTGCGACGATTCAGGAAAATGGCGCCAGCGAGGAACAGGAAGAAGAGTGCCCAACCCGCACCGGGGCCGCGGCTGTAGATCAGGTAGTTGGCGGCGGCGGTCAGCGAGGCGCCGGTGATCAGCAATCGCCAGATCCACGGACAAGGTTCTGGGGTGACTGGTTTTTCCGGCGCGCTCGGCGGTGGTGGGATTTCTTCGGCTTCGGTCATGGTTCATGTGACCAGCCGGAGATGAAGATCTCTTGAAGATGGGATGAAGATTTGATGAAAATTGCAGGCGGAGAGAGATTTCTTTGTGTTCGCGCCGTGGATCGGTGGATTTCCCCTTGTTTTTGCGGCTTTGCATTGGTTTGGGCACTGGGATTCGATTTTTAAATCGAATTTACGAATTTATCCTAAGAAGGATCGTTCCTGTGCGTTTGGGTTGTTGTTAAACTGAAACTGGATGTCAACGAACGAGCCTAGGGGAGCAGATCCCCACCCATCGCAGAGTGAGCTGGTCCAGCGGGCCCTCAAGGAATTTGAGGGAGCGCTGATCGGCTATGCCGCAAGCATCTTGCGCGATGTGGAGCGAGCCAGGGACGTGGTGCAGGACACTTTTGTGAAACTGTATCAGCAGGAACCGGGGAAGGTGGCCGAGCCGGCACTGAAGTCGTGGCTCTACACCGTCTGCCGGAACCGTTCGTTCGATATCTTAAGAAAGGAAAAACGTATGTCTGTAGTCGAAAACGAAACCATGGAGCGGCTCGCGGTGAGCGGGGATGATCCTGCCGAGGCCGCCGAGCGCGAGGAGTCACACTCGGAGGTGATGCGGTTCCTCGATCGGCTGCCGACGAATCAAAAGGAGGTCATCCGCCTGAAGTTCCAGGGGGACATGAGCTACAAGCAGATCAGTGAGGTGACTAGCCTGTCGGTGAGCAACGTCGGTTTCCTGATGCACACGGGGCTGAAGCGCCTCAGGCAGCTGCTATCGCACCAGGCGGTATGAGTTTAGAAATGAATTTTATTGTTACGTTAGAAAAAAGGAGATCACACCATGAACATTGAAATGAGCAAAGCCGAACAAGAGGAGGCGCGCCTGACGGCGTACGTCCTCGGCGAGCTGGATGCGGACGAGACCAAAGTGGTCGAGGCGCTCCTCGAAGAATCGGCCGAGGCGCGTGCCTCGCTGAACGAAATCGAGGCGACGGCGGCGCTGTTGTCGGCAGAATTTTTGAAGGAGCCTGCACTGAGCCTGCGGGACGAGCAGGTGGAGGCGATCACCTCCGATCGCGAAGGCGAAAGCAAGAAGATCGTGCGTGGCCAGTTCATGCCCCTGCTGGCCGTGGCGGCCTGTGCTTGCCTGTTTGCTGTGGTCGGCATGAAGCAATACCTCGGCGGATTGGAGTCGTCCGAAACTGAGTCGCTGACGTCGAGGGCGGACAATGCAACGGAAGAATCGCGGCCGAATTTTAAGACGGACCGGGGCGGTTCCAAGTCTGCTCTCGGGCTTGATTCAGATACGGTGAGCAATGAGGTCATTGATCAGGTTCGCCAGATGCCGCAGGAATCGTTTGCCGCTGGCGGTGTTGCATCAGAACCGAATGGTGCGCCAGAAATAGGCGCGTCGATCCCAATGGCGGAATCGGCGGCCAAGGCGCCCGCTCCCGTCGATGACGAGAAATCTTCGATGCCCAGAACCGTGAGGAGTATCGAAAAGAAATCCGCCAGCAACGCGGAGCCGAGAGCGCAGGCCGATAGCGCCCAGATTCGACCGTCGGCTCCTATCACTAGGAGTCCGCGGCCAAAAGCAAAGTCGATGACCAAGGCGCTCGCAGAGGGGGCGGTTGCACCTTCGAAACCGGCGGCTTCGAGCAGGGGATCGGATCCGACCATGGCTGCGGGCGAGCCGGCGGAGCGGACGTTAACGTTGCTCAAAGGCCGTGCGGGGAAGGGCGGGCAGTCGCGCTTGGTCGAGGAGAATCGCGAGGCCATCTTGCCTGGCGCAAGAGACAAAGTTGGTGACGGTGAGAGCTACGGCGAACTCGTCGATAACCCGTGGGTCTCGACCTGGAACGAGGGGCTTTCGACCTTTGCAATCGATGTCGATACTGGGACCTACCCAAACGTGCGCCGGTTCCTCAAGCGGCGTGCCTCCCTCCCGCCACGCGATGCGGTGCGCATCGAGGAGATGATCAACTACTTCGATTACGACTATGCTGAACCAGAGGGGAAGGTGCCGTTCTCCGTCAACATGGAGGTGGCGAGCTGCCCCTGGGCGAAGGGCCATCGCCTGCTGCGAGTCGGCCTTCGAGGCAAGGGCGTGGATGTCGACAAGCGCCCGCCGTCAAACCTCGTTTTCCTGATCGATGTCTCGGGATCGATGCGTGGGGCGGAGAAGCTTGATCTGCTGAAGCGCTCGATGAAGTCGATGGTCGCCGAGCTGAACGAGGATGATCGCATCGGCATCGTGACCTATGCCGGTAGCTCGGGGGTCGTCCTCGAGCCGACTCACGGTGACTTGAAGGAGAAGATCAACCAGGTGTTGGATGGCCTCCAGGCTGGCGGTTCGACCAATGGTGCCTCCGGGATCGCTACCGCCTACTCGCTCGCCAAAGCAAATTTTGTTGAGGGCGGAACGAACCGAGTCATCCTTGCGACCGACGGAGATTTTAACGTCGGCGTCACCGACCGTGGAGACCTAGTTCAGATGGTCGAGAAGCGCGCCGGGGAGCAGATCTTTCTCACCGTGTTAGGGGTCGGCGAGGGAAACCTCCAAGAACACCGTATGGAGCAGATCGCTGATAAGGGCAATGGTAGCTACCACTACCTCGACTCCGAGAAGGAGGGGCAGAAGGTGCTCGTCCGCGGGCTTGGTGCAACGTTGGTGACGGTGGCGAAAGACGTCATGGTGCAGCTCGATTTCAACCCGGCGAAGGTGCAGAAATACCGCTTACTTGGCTACGCGAATCGGCGCGTGCCGAACGAGGCCTTCCACCTCGACGAGACCGACGGTGGTGAGATCGGCGCCGGACACATGGTGACCGCGCTGTATGAGATCGTGCCGGTCGCCGATGGCGCCGAAGTAGCAGAGTCGCCCAAGGACGGGAGCCGCTATCTCCAGATGGGGAAGCTGGTGGCGAGTGAGGAGACCTTGACGCTGAAATTGAACTACAAATTGCCGGAAGGAAAAACCCAGCAGCCGACCATCGTTTTCCCGCTGATTGACCCGGGAAAAAACTGGCCGGAGGCGAGCGAGGATTTCCGTTTTGCCGCGTCGGTGGCCGGATTCGGCATGTTGTTGCGCGGTTCTGACTACGCCGGTCTTCTGAATTACGATCTCGTGCTAGAGCTTGGTGCTGAGGGGATTACGGAGGGTGGCGATTCCTTCGGGTTGCGCGCTGAATTCTTGGGGATGGTGAAAGCCGCAAAAAGTTTAAATCTGAAGAAAGAATAGCAGTCGGCAGGCGTATTAAGGGTTGAGTGAGTGAATCATTTGCCGTGAGACCGCAGATGTGAGCCCCGTGCCAGATTGTTGGTACGGGGCTTTTCGTTTTCAGAGGGGGCGTGCGCGGCCACCCGACTCGGTCGGGGCGAGTGCGCCCAATCTGATTCTCCTTGTGCTAGAACACCGCTAGCGCGATTCATATTCATCGGCAACTTGATCCCGCTCTGGTTGCTCGCCTGGACGGATCGTTGGTGCACTAGCGATGCACACTGGGGCGAGCGCGAGACGCGTTGGAAATGGGTGGCAGCTCAAGCAGGTGTCGGAGTGTTGCTGCGCACCGAGAGCGCTAGCGACTTCATCTATTTCCAGTTCCCGGTTCCGCCGAAGCCCGGAAAGAAAGCGCGCAATGTCGATAGTCGTTCACTGAAGGTGAAGGAGCGCTCGCCAAAGACGTTCAATGGCTCACCGAATACAAACGTGTGCTGACCGCGATCCTCAGCATAGATCAGCTCCCAGCCAATCCCAATCTGAGCAATTCCACCGCGCGCGCGATCAAGGCCGGTCGTATCCAATCAAGAGTCTGTAGCCTCCTTGGGGATCGTATCAAGAACCTACAGACATCCCGGGGGGTGACTCCGACCGTCTACGCCGCATAAGGCGAAGAGAAATGGCCGATGTCGTCAGGTTCTTCAGCGGGTTGCTCGAGGCCTTCGTGGCGGTGAACCCAGACGCTCTGGGTGATGCCGAAGAGTGTGAGCAGGATGACGACGAAGGTGCCGCCGTAACTGATGAGTGGGAGCGGCAGGCCGGTGATGGGGACGGCACCGATGCACATCCCCATGTTCATGAAGGCGTGGAAAAATATCTGGGCGGCCAGGCCGATGACTAACAATCTGCCAAAAAGGTCGCGGCTACCGTAGGCGATCAGCAGGAGCTGGAGCAGCAGCAGGCCGAAAGCGATGATGAGGGTGGCGGCTCCGCGGAAGCCGTGTTCCTCCGCGATAACGGTAAAAATGAAGTCGTTGATGGCGACGTTGCGCGGGATGAGGCCGAGCTCTTTGATGGTGCGCACGCCCTCGGCACGCTCGCCGTTGAAGCCCTTGCCATCGAAGCCGGCGCTGCCGATCGCGGTCATGTTGTTGGTGATCGAGTAACCTTCGTTGCGCGTGTCGACCTTCTGGTTGTTAAGGATTTTCACCCAGGTGTCGATACGTTCTTTCTGGTAGGGTTTCATCCCAAAGAAGTAGAGGATCGGGATGACCGTGATGACGACCAATGCCATCGATATCAGGTAGCGGAAGGGGATGCCACCACCGGTCAGCATGAGGGCGAGGACGGTGCAGATCACGGCGGCGGAACCGATGTCCGGCTCGTCCATGATCAAGTAGAGCGGCACAACACAGACAAACCCGCACAAGCCGATCTTGACGACTGGAAAGGCGAAGAATTTATGCAGTTTCGGCAGGTCTCCAAGAATCGTCGCCAGCATGAGGATGGTGGAAAAAATGGCTGCCTGGGAGGGCTGGAACTGAATTCCGCCAATTTTCAACCAGCTGGTGGCTCCACCCATCTTGACGTTGGTCAGCATCAGCAGGACGATGGCGATCACCCAGGCGGGGAGAGCGACGAACCGTATCCACTTGTAGTCGAAGAGGGCGATCCCGAAAAAGATGGTCGCGCCGATGATGATCCACCTCACCTGTTCGTTCCACTTCCCGCTGAACTCTTGGTCTCCACCAAAACCAGCGCTGTAGATCGAGTAGACTCCGAAGGTAAGGAGTCCGCCGATGAAGAGAATCATCAGCCAGTTCATACTCAGGAATTTCCTGAAGAGGGGAGTCATCGGGCGCGGTCTAAGTTACTTCGAGATCAGAAAGAAGCTTAGACTAAGCGAAATATGCTATTCGTAAAGGAATGTCGTCAGTGGGCTGGTAGCGGACGCCTCCAGCCGGGCGGCAGGGAGACCGATCTCGAACCCTTCACGACCGGCGATGACCGCTCCTTTGAACGCGGCTGCCATACGTGTCGGATCTGCCGCGATCGCGATGGCGGTGTTGACCAGAACCGCGTCGGCTCCCATCTCGAGCGCTTCGGCAGCATGGCTGGGGGCGCCGATACCGGCATCGACGATGACCGGGACGGTGGCCTGCTCGATGATGATCTCGATCTGGCGGCGCGCATCGATGCCGCGGTTGGAGCCGATTGGGGAGGCGAGGGGCATCACTGTCGCGGTGCCGACTTCTTGGAGGCGCTTCGCAAGGACGGGATCTGCATTAATGTAGGGTAGGACGATGAAACCCTCGGCGACCAGCATTTCGGCGGCCTTCAGGGTCTCGATTGGGTCTGGAAGGAGGTAGCGCGGGTCTGGGTGGATCTCGAGCTTGATCCAGTTCGGCAGGCCGGCGGCGACGGCGAGCCGGGCGAGACGCACCGCTTCCTCAGCAGTATTGGCGCCGCTGGTGTTGGGCAGTAACAGGTATTTCTCCGGGTCGATGAAATCGAGGATATTGGCGAAGGGGTCGGTGTCTGGCTTGCCGGACAGGTCGGCACGGCGCAGGGCGACGGTGACAATCTCGGTGCCGGAGGCCGCTAGGGCGTCCCGCATCGATTCATTGGAGGAAAATTTCCCGGTTCCGACGAGGAGGCGCGAGGAGAATTCACGGTCGGCGATTTTCAATGGCTGGGAGCTGTGGGTTGATTCGGAC
>JBLHKE010000049.1:0-18696 GCA_047619485.1 Verrucomicrobiales bacterium
CTCGCCCCTAGCCATCGTCTAAGATATTCTGCGACGGGGCGAGACGCCCCTGGCTTCTTGTGTTTGGCTCGCTACGCGACGGCTGGATCGGTGCCGAGGGTTCCGATGAGGCGTTCGAGATAGGCAGAATCCTGCGTCTCGGCCAGGCGCTGCTGGGCTAACTTCAGGCGTTCCGGGATCGAGAGCCGCTCTTGCTCGGTGGCGTAGATCTCGTTGGAGGCAAAAACTTCGAGCGACTTCAGGTGGCGAACCCAGAGGCGGGCGTCGACTTTGGCCTTGGCTTCGAGGCGCGCCTGGTACCAGTCGCTTGCGAGCATCGAGTCCGGGTCGAACAGTTTGCGGATTTCTGGGTCAGTTAGGATTTTTCCCTCGTAGTTGCCGTGCACCATGATGTGGAGCAGGGCGCGCAGCGGCGGGCAGGCGTCTTCGATGCTGCCGTCGGTGAAGTAGTTTTCAGCGATGCGCCGCTGGGTCTCGACGATGTTGGCGACGCCGTCTTTGAAGCTATCCATGTCCTGTAGCTCCGGGCGTAGCATCTCCTCGGTGAACAGGCTGGCGGGATCAGCAAATACCCGTCCGAAGTAGCGGATGACGAACCTTTCCGTGACGCGGTAGCCGAGTCGGCCAACCTCCTCAACACCCGCGATTTTCGAGCAATCTTCGAGCAGGCCTTCGGCGATCATCTTCTCCGGGTTTCGCTCGGCGATGTGCATGCGGCTCCAGACCTCGGGTACGATGAGGGAGATGTCGTGGTCGACGCGGTACTTCGGGCCGACGCAACCTGCTGCGCTTACGAAGTGCGGCTGGCGGGTGAGCATGGCGGAGACCAGCGCGTTGTTCATGTCAACGATCGGTGACACGGCGTTGAACGGGCCTTTGGTCAGCGCACCTTCGGAGCCTGCGCCGGTGGTCGACGGGCTCTTACCGGTGAGGCTGGCGATGAAATCCATAAAGAGCTCCGGCAGTTCCTGGTAGTGGAGCGGGTTGTAGACCGCGAGCGCACGGACACCGGCAGCAGCGTCCGGTGGGTTGTTGCGGCGGCCTGGCAAGACAGCGTTGACCGGGGTGGCGATCGGCTGGTCGACGGGGACACCGCGGTAGAGGTGCATGCCAACTGAGGCGAGGTACTCGCTGCGCTGGTCGTGTAAGTCCCGGCGGTCCTGGAGGTAGCGCGGGTTCTTTGAGCGTTTGCCTTCGACGATGCGCGGCTGGTCGGTGCTGACGACGTAGTCCGGCTTACCGGATTTTTTTGCGGCGAGCAAGGTCTTGCGCAGTGGCTTGGTGAACTCGCCGAAGTTGATGGCGTCGTCGACCATCTCGCCGAGCTCCTGCTGGTCGATGGGCTCGTAGTTGGAGAAGAAGTTTCCACCGGCGGAGAAATCGCGCTCGGCAGTCTTGTCGTAGCCGCGATGGATGGCGTCGTCCGGGCGTTGGAAGAATCGGTACTCGCAGTTGGTGACGAATTTGTAGGAGCCTTCAGGGAGATCCGGGTGCAAGCCATCGGCGTGGCGCACCGGGATGGTGGCGGAGACGCTGATGTCATCTTCGCGCTGCAGCTTGGCGGCGGGGAGGAAGTCTTTGCGCAGGCTGAAGGTGCGCCACGAACCGTCCGCCTCGTAGCCGACTCGGAGGTAGCGGGTGGTGAGCTTGCGGTTGAGATACTTGAGCTCGAATCCGGCACCGCCGTCGACGATGTCCTCACTGAAACGGTTGTTCCAATCGTCCCACTCGCCCCAGTCAGGTTTGTAGAGGCGCTTGATGAGGAGCGCGAGCCCGATGGCGGGCTTGCTGAGTGTCTCGAGGTAGGTGTTGTAATCGTCGGTGTGATCTTCGGAGTGGGTGAGGAGTTTTAAAACGGAGCCGAGCGAGCGCGCAGGGTCGAGGACTTTGCGGCTGGTCTCGGCGGTCTTGCGCGGGTCGGGGAAACGGTCCCAGTAGTTGTGCTCGAGGATCTCGCGCACCTGCGCCATCGTCTCGGCGAAATTTGGAATGATGATCGAGCCGTCGGTCATCGCGTCGGTGAGTGGCTTGGATATCTCGGATTTTCCGCCGCCGCTGACGGTGCACGGCTTGTGGCAGAACGTGCCCTCCGCCTGAGTGCCGACGAGGCGCCAACGGCGACCTGCGGCGGGGCGGGCGAGTTCGACTTTGTATCCGGATGGGTAGACGTAGGTGGTGCCGCTACGCAGCTTGATCGTCTGGGTTTCGCCGCCAGAAGCCCAGGTGATGGTCTGGGTCTCCTGGTCGATGGTCGCATCGCCCGGGACATAGACGATGTTCTTAAAATTGGTATCGACCGCGTAGCCGCTGGGTTTGGCGTCGGCGTGGTCACCGAGCACCTCTAGGGCGTTCACGTAGGTGTGCCCCTCGCGTTGGTAGCCGGGGTGGATGGCGAAATCTTCACCGTGGTCGTAGGACGGGAACGCGATGGCGCCGCCCGCGTGTTCCTCCTCGCAGTTGCCGAGCAGGTTGGTGGCGTAGCTGATCTGCGACTTCACCTCTTTCTTGCAGTAGCCGTAATAGTTGTCGGCGATGAGGGTGACGATGACGCCGGTCTTGTCGCGGCAGGTGATCTTAAAGGCGCCTCCGTCGTTGTAGAGTTCGTCCTCTTTATCCCAACACATGCCGTCAGCCTTCTGGCGGTCGGTGGCGTCGCTGATGTTCGGCAGGCCGAGTTGTTTCTTTGTTAGGGTGATGAGGTGCGGGGCGAGGATGGCGCAGCCGGTATGGCCGGTCCAGCCGACCGTGTCGAGCGCACTGTCGTTCTCTGGCAAGAATGGGTCGCCGGCGTTGCCGAAGATCGATTCGACGAAGTCGAGGTTGCTGGCGAGGTTGCCGGGTGCGAAGAAGCGCAGCTCCATCGAGCGCGCCGGGCTGATGCCGGGGATCTCGGGGAAGACGGTGGGGCGCAGCAGCAGCGAGAGGAAGGCGCGGGTCGGTCGCGGTTGTGTGGACGTGTAGGGGACGGTGAGCAGGTCGTCCGGCGGGTTCAGGGCGGCGGCGAGTAGGCGCGCGAAGGTGACCTTTGGGACGGACTTTTTATCAGCTGGGATTGGTAGCCCCCCCTCGGCGACGTGGAACACGCCCTTGGTGGTGCGGCGGTCCTTGGCGGGGTTGTTGCAGACGCCCTGGGCGACGCGGTAGGAAGAAACGATGTCGGAGGTGAACTTGTCGCTGTCGGTCGGGATGCTGAGCATGCGTGCCAGGCCGTGGCGCTCGAGGACGAGCGGGCCGTGTGGCACCAGCGACGGCAGGTCGGAAATACTGTCCGCGCAGTCGGCGAGGTGGTTTTTCAAGAAATCATGGATGCGCTCGTCGGCGGGGCTACGGTAGTCCGAGAGCAGTCGCACGCGCTCGCGGAAGTTGGCCAGCATCGAGCGTCCCATCTGCAGGAATGGGTAGTCCTTCTCGTCGCCGACGATTTCGAACCCGCGTGAGGCGAGTTTCAGGTTGATGTAGCCGCGCAGGGTTTCCGAGCTGGGGTCACCGGGGGCGTAGGTGTTTCCGAGGCCTAGGGATTCGTTGAATTTTTTGGGATCGAGCATGATTTAGGGGGTGGAATATGGACAACGAACTACTTTCGCGCAAGAGCCGTGCCAGCCGGGGAGGTGTTTTTGCCCAGGGTTTGGAATACCTGGCCGCATGGGTAGGCAGCGATCCGGCGAGTGCATGGTATCATTCGGTTCCACTATCCCCTGTTTGCTTTTGTAAACAATTCGTCACCTGGTTTCGGTGCGCCTTGCTGGAGGGAGTATTCGCCTAGGAGGGCGATGTATTCCCTTCGTTGATCGACGTCGATTAGTAGTGGCGGTTGGCCGGCTTGGAGGAGGGGGAGATTGGCTAGGAGGCGAGCCATGCGACCGCTGCCGTCGGCGTAGGGATGGATAGCGGTGAAGCCGAGATGGATCTCAGTGTAGGCTTCTCGCAAAAGTTCCTGCAATTCGCCCTTGGTTTTTAGTCGGGGGGCGCGGCGGTGGCTGGCTAGATTTTTTAACCAATTCTCGACTAGTGCGGGACGTGTTTCGGTTCGGCGTAGTCATGCCACTTGGTATTGCCTCTGGTGGTGATGGTGTTGGTGCCGTTAGTGCCGTTGGGTTCGGATTTCCACTTGCCGATGGGTGATTGGGAATCGACCGGGGCACCGCCCATCACGGCGCGGTGGAGTTGGTGGAGCTGTTCGATGCTGTCGGGTTTGCGAGGGCGAGTCCATGATGCCATGAGCCCGAGTGCTTGGGCGTGGCCGTGGATCTCTTGGTGTTCGCGCAGGGTCTTGCCGCTGATGGTGAGGCCTTCGGTGAGGACAAAGAGGGTGTCGCCGGCGGTGATGGTGTTGCCTTCGAGAGCGGTGGACGAGTGGGTTCAGTTGGTGACGAGTGAGGTTGCAAGGCCTTTGCGTAGATCGGGATCGAGACCGGCTAGGAAAGGCCAGTCTGGATTGGCCATCTGATTGATGGGATCGGTGTTGTCGGTGGTGGCTTCTTTGAGCGCTTCGTGGATTTGGTTTGGGGGTGGTTTTTAGGGCGGTGGCTAGGGCTTGGATGGTGCTGCTCTGGGGGGAAGTGTGGCCGTTCTCTAGGCCACTGATGGTGGCTTGGCGAATGCCGGAGCGGGTGGCTAGTTCGGCCTGGGTCAGGCGGGCGTTTTCACGGAGTTGCCTTAAAGTGCTGGACATGCATGAATATTTATTACGGTTGTAAAACCGTAAGCGTATAGAATCTGTCTCACGCAGAGACCCAGAGGTTTTGTTCTATGGGAGAATTGGCGCTGGATTTGAAGAGCGCCGAGTGGGGAGGCTAGTCCGCGGTTTTGCTTCGCTTGCCTGAGCATGAGCGAGACGTTCATGGCTACTTTCTTCCCGACCAGTAATCGAAAAACTTCGCGCATAGCTCGCCAGCCGGTTCGGCACCCGCACGGTGCTCATCCGGCGTGTGTCCGAAGTAGTGGCTGATCCAACCATCGACCCGCGGTGCCGCCGCATCCATGAAGTTCTCTAGTTCTCCGACCGAACACTTCATCGGGAAGAATTCTTCTATCAACAGCGGCTTACCGATGTCGTAGACCGCGAGCGCTACCATCTCCTTGTCGAGCTTCCCCGCTTCCGGGTAGCAGTGGATACTGACGAAATCGAGATGATCGGCGGCTTTTGGCGAGTAGAACAAGGGCTTCGCATTCGGCCAAACAAACGCCCACGGGATCACGCCCACCGTCACCGGCGTTTCTTCGTCATGTTCACGGATCGCCCCGACTAACATTTTCACCCAATCCGCCGCGACTTCGTGGCTGTCTCGGCCATCCGCGTTGTGGCTGATGCGTTGCACAAAGTGGAACCCGCCGAGCTCGCCACCCACCCACGGATGCTCGCCGTCCTTCGGCTTGCCGATGACCGGTTCGTTGATCAGATCGTAACAGAACACAGCCGATTCACCGGCGCAGGTTTTCGCGATCGCTGACCAGAAACGCTCCTGCGCTCGCCATCTTTCTGCCTCAGGCAGATCATCATACCACGGTGGGATCCGACCTTTTCGAAAACAGTTTAAGCCCGTCAGATCCAGATACAAACCAGTCTCACGGGCGAGGTTCAGCAATTTCCCAAGCCGCGCCAGCTGTGCCTCATCCGGCGATTCAGCTCCCGTCATGAACGTCTCGAACTGCAAGTGCCAGCGGACAATGTTCGCCCCCAGTTTCTTCATCTCGCGGAAGTCCTTCTCAACCCGCGCCCAGCCCTCCGGCGTATGCCAATCGTCCTCCGCCAAGCGCCCGTGTTCTCCGAGGTAGTTGAAGCCCCAAGGCGTGAACTTTTTTCCCGAGCCCGCGAGAACAAAATGCGAATCGTCAGCCGAGACACGCACCCGCGGCAATGTTGCTTGGGACGGTTTACTTCGCCGTTGCTTGAACAACCAGCGGAAGAAATCCGGATCGGAGTAGGCGCGCTGCCCGGCGTTGTGGCCGACGCCATCAAGGACGATCACTGTTGCTTTTCTGCCGCCGGTTTTTTTGATCGCCTTCAAAATCATCTCGCCGCGATCAGCTGGCACGACCCTGTCATCGCCTCCGTAGTAGGCGCGCATTGGGAGTGTGGCGAGGTTCTTGCCCCACAGCTCGAGTTGCGGCGTGACATCCTTTGGCCCCAGCGCGCCGAGTCCGCCGACCATCGGCGCGATGGCGGCGAAGTGTTCCGGGTTGACCCCGGCCCAGGCGTAGGTGCCGTAGCCCCCCATACTACTCCCAGTAAGGTAGACCCGATCCGGATCGACCGGCAGGGTCTTGAGGAGGTGGGCGAGCAGCACATTCAAGTCCGCAGGAACCCAGCCACCCTTTGTCCCGTGTTGCCGCGGGCTTTTTGCTGCCTGTGGCGTGACGATGAGCGTCTCGATTTCCGTCTTGGCGAGCGTGCGCATCAGCCTGGGCGCTTGGCCTCTAATCTTCTCGATCTCCAACCCCTCCGCGCCAGCGCCGTGCAGCATGATGAGTAGCGGTAGTTTCTTTTTTTCTTCGGTCTTGGAGAGGGCTTCGCCGAAGACGTAGTAGTTTGGATTCAATGAAATCGTCTTCGCTTCTTCAGCATCTGGGAGCGTGTGGACTTTTCCTGTGGGGAGTCCTGGCCTACCTTGTGCCAACAAAAAACAACTGCTAGCTAGGAGGAGAAGTGCGACGAGTTTCATTCTGAAGGATCGTATTCCATCCAGCTGCGCCTGACTAGGCAGCAATTAATGTCGGAACATTGAGAAGGTTCAAACAAAGACACTCAGGCACAAAGCATGTGGGATTCTTCGTGACCTAGTGGCTTTGTATGAGGATCCGTGGGTGGGATTTTTCCTAAAATTGAGTGAGATACCTACCGATTGCTCTGGCGACCGCGGAACTAAGGGGCTGTCAGGAAATAAGTCATACAAAGATGCGCAGGAATTTTAGCCAGCACCAAGGCAGATTTCAGCGATTATAGCGGGCTATTTGAGTTGGAAGCTAACGCGGGTGATGGCCAAAATAACCAGCAGATTGTAGGAGTTATTTACTGACAACCCCTTAGTGATGAGATCTATGGTTGACCTCCATTCGGTTGCGAAGAACTCGCGGCGGGTGGTTCGCTTTGGGCAATTGGTTACTAGGGTTTCTGCACCTAGTTTCAGCTCGGGCTCTGGGCTTCGATTGCAAATCGAAGTTGCGTTAGCGGGTCGGCTTGGAGATGACTGGCTGAAGGCGCTCTTTTCCCTCTTCGGGTTCGCTGTTGAAGAAGTCCCATCCGTCGCGTGTGCCGCGGAAGTTGGCTAGGAGGAGGGGCCAGCGGTAAAATGGGATTCTGTAGAAGGCGTGGAGCTTGCCTACTTTTGCCAGCCGGGGGAGGTCGCGCAGGCAGCGTTTTATGTAGGGGATTAGGAAGCCGGTGAGGTAGCTGCGGTCGGGCTCTTCCTCAAGGAGTGCGGCTAGGGCCGCGGCGTCGCCGTAGGTGCGGCGGTAGCGTTCTTCCCAAGTGTAGTTGTGGCTGTGCTCGGCGACTGCCTCTTTGACGTAGGCGGTCTTCCATCCCTGGTCGATCATGCCCTGGCTCCACACGGCGTCTTCTGCGAATGTTAGTGCGTCGTCGAATTGGTTCTCTATCAACGCGCTGCGGCGTACCATGCTGCAGACGAGACTCATCCAGCTGGCGGCTGGCTCTCCTAGCTCGTGGCGATTGTCGAAGGCGACGTGGTAGTCGACGGCGGTCATCGGGTCGGCGTCGGGGCGGGTGGTCTGGCGGGCGAAGGCGCCACAAATTTTGTCGTCGGCGAGGATGGTGTCGGCCATGTGGCGGAGCGTCTTGGGCGCGGTCATGACGGCGTCGCTGTTGACGTAGGCAACTAGCTCGTCTTGCGAGCGCTCGGTGCCGTCGTTGAGGACTTTGGACGAGCGGTATTCGCCTGGTTTCAGGTGGTGGATATAGTCGTAGCCGTGGGTCTCGAAGAGCGCTTTCGAGCCGTCGGTGCTGGCGCTCTCGTAGACGAACAGGCTGACGTCGACGCCTTGTTGGGCGTCGAGGCCGGCGAGGGTGCGCGGTAGGAGTTTGGCGTCGTTGTAGCTGCGCATCACGACGGTGACTGGGATGTTTTTCTCGTCGCTCATCAGGTCGTGGATATTTTTAGGAGTGGGATTTCTTCCAGTTCAGGGCGGAGCGCTTTGGCGGCGGTGGCGTCAGTGAGAATGTTTAGGAGGTGATCGATGTAGTGGTCGTGGCGGTAGTTTTCCTCGGCGACACTGCGGGCGTGGCGACCCATCTTCTCGGCGAGCGGCTGGTCGTCGAGGAGGTTGGCGATGTTGTCGGCGAAGGCCTGGGTGTCTTTGGGCTCGGCCAGGTAGCCAGTCTCGCCATCTTTCAACCAGTGGCTGATGCCGCCGGCATCGAAGGCGACGACGGGGAGCGAGGCCCACATGAATTCGAGGCCGACCATGCCCATCGGCTCTGGCCAGACAGAGGGGACGACGCCTAGCCTCGCCTGCTGGTATTCGGCGTCGAGCTTCTCGCGGTTGAGGCGGCCAGCGAAGGTGACGCGGTCGCTGAGTCCGAGTTCCTCGGCGAGTGCCTTGCAGGTGTCTAGGTGGGAGCCTTCGCCGGCGATGGTGCATCCCCAGGCTTTATCTTTGATCAATGCTAAAGCTTGCAGGAGGAAGTCGACCCCCTTGCCGCGGATCAACTGGCCGACGAAGAGGATGTTGGGCGTGTCGTAGTTCTGTTTGTCGCCGATGTCGCGTTGTTGGGGCGCGACGGGTAGGATCTCGATCCTGTTCGGATCAAATCCGTTGAGCGTGAGCTGCGACTCCATGTAGCCGGTCTGCACGATGTGGGTGTGGAACTGTTTACAGAGCCTGATCTCGTCGAGTTTTTTACCAGGCCAGGCTAGTTTGACGGGGATCTTGCCGTTGCGGTCGCGTACAACCCCACAGGTGATGGCGCAGGTGTAGCTGGCTTTCTTGGTGCAGATATTGCGGTTCCATGGGAAGTAGCGCGAGCTGCGCTGGCAATACATGTCGTGGTCGTGGACCATGCGGACCAACGGCAAATTGGCCGCGATGAGTTTGCGCAGGATCACGTGATCGGACGTTTTGTGGACGTAGATGACGTCGGGCTGGTGGGCGATGGCCTGGTCGAAATCGGAGAACTGGTGGTGGTTTTGGAAGGCGCCGAAAAAGCGTTGGTTACTGCCCGGCGCGGAGCGAGCGTAGAGCAGGTCGACGGCGTGGCCTTGTGCTGCGAATGCCTCGGCCACCTGGTGGACGTTGGCTTCGGCGCCGCCTTGGAACCCTGCTTGCTCGTGGACGAAGAGGATTCGCATTTTTCTTACCGGGAGTGGGCGAGGAGCTGCTCGCTGGCGGGACGCACCTGCTCCTTGGAGGCGGCTAGCATGTTCGGGAAAATCTCGCTGAGGTGGCTGGCGTGGCGGCCTTCGGCGTTGGTCAGCCAACTGGCGTCGCATTCTTCGTGCTCTGGCTCGTAACCATGCATGCCGTTGACCCAGCGCTGGTTCATGAAGCTGGGAGCGAAGATGCTGCCCGGGCTGAGCAGGTAGAAGGTCTCGCCGTATTTGTCGTTCTCGAAATTGCAGTGCCACCTGGTGAGCTCTTCTTTGCTGACGATGCGACCACCGTCTCCGGCTTCGTTCAAGAACTGGTGGGCTTCTTGGCGGACGCTGTCGTCCTCGAACCAGAAGCGCGCCATGGTAGAATCCCACACACCGACATAATCGCGTCCGTACTTGGCGTGCTTGAAGGCTTGCTTCCATCGTGGCCACAGGTCGGAGGCGGCGGTGGTGTCGGACATGCCGTGGTCGCTGAAGACGTGGAAGCGCACTTCTTTGTAGTTTTTCTGTGCGAGTTCGTAGAGTTCGCGCAGGTCCTTGCCGAGCTTGTCAAATCCGGCATCGACCTCGGGGCCGCTGGTGCCGTGCTGGTGCATGATTGCGTCAGGCTTTCCTAGGAAGAGGTAGCCGAGTTCGGTGTCGGCTTTGTCGATCTCATCGCGCATGTGGGCGATGTTGACGTCGTCGGGGTTGTGCCAATCGGAGCGCGTCCAGGCTTTGCCGGATTTTTCCCAGAACTCGAAGATGGGATCGTGGCCAGCGAGGATGCCACCTTTTTTATAGATGTCGCGCTTCTCGGTGTAGTCGAGGTACTGCAGGTGCTGGAAGGGGACGCTGTAGATTTGGAAGTAGCCGGTGTAGCCGAGGAAATTGCCGAGGTAGCGGCTGACGCGGTTGCGCACACGGTGGTAGCCAGCGATCTTCTGCGGTAAGAAGCCGAGTTTACCGAGGTGTTTGAACGGGCGCTCCTCGGTGGCTTTGATGAAGCAGGAGAAGTGCCCGTGCTGATCCGGCATTTTCCCGGTGAGGATGGTTGGGTCGCAGGTCGAACTGTAGCCGAACACGGTCTGGCATTTCTGCCGGTGGGGCAGGATGTCGGCGAGAAAGTCGCGCTCTTGAACCTGTTTCCAGCCTAGAGCGTCGACGAAAATGAATAAATCTAGGCTTTTGGAGGGCAAAATTCTTCTAGTTTAACCTTAATTTTAATGGAAA
Organism: Verrucomicrobiales bacterium; assembly: GCA_047619485.1. Lineage (GTDB taxonomy): Bacteria > Verrucomicrobiota > Verrucomicrobiia > Verrucomicrobiales > DEV007 > JBLHKE01. Next base: position 10,542 of record JBLHKE010000049.1, read on the forward strand.
TTATAATACAAGAGACTAAAATATACTGCAAACATGGAAATTATAAAACAGAATCTCTGATGGGTGACACTTCTGAGAGATATTTTTTGGGATCGCACCCGCAGCTAGCAGCTCGGTTGGAGGCGCATTTTATGGATTTGCGTAGCCGGATCGATGCGGATCCTGCGGTGGCTGCGAAGGTGCAGGCGGTGGTCTTGGGCGGCGGGTATGGCCGCGGTGAGGGTGGCGTGCTGGTAAATGCAGATGGGACGGAGGAGCTGTTCAATGACCTCGATTATTTTTTGTTCGCGAGCGATCCGGATGACGAGTCGCTACAGGTGATGGTGCACAGGATTGAGAAGGATGGAACGGAGGAGTTGGGGATCGATGTGGATGTGAAGATCGAGCGGATCGAATCGCTGTCCGCGCCGGAGGAGTCGATGATGATCTACGACGTGGCGGCGGGGCATGTGATCGTGTATGGAGATGAGGATTATCTAACAAGTCGATGGCCTAAACCTGATCCGTCGAACATCCCCCTGATCGAGGCGTCGCGACTGTTGTGGAATCGTGGGACGGGATTGTATTTTGCCTCGTGCCGGATTCCGGATCGGTTGGAGCGGCGCTTCGTGGAGCGCAACCATGCGAAATTCAAGCTGGCGGCCGGGGATGCTCTGTTGTGCGCGGTGGGACAATATCACTGGTCGTTCCGCGAGCGGCAGAAACGGTTTGCTGCGTTGGGGGGGGATGTGTTTGGGGTGAAGGAGATCTATGAGGAGGGGGTGGCGTTCAAGCTTTCTCCGACGGATGGAGCTTTGAGTTGGGAGGAGTTGGGGGTGGAGAACGAGAAGTTGTCGACGCTTTGGACGAAGCTGTTTCTGCAGGTGGAATCGGAGCGTCTCGGGGTGAGATTTTCTGATGCGACGGCCTATGTGGATGGGCGTGAACGGCGTTCGCCAGAGGTACCACGCTGGAAGGCGCCGATGTTCGCGGCGCGTGATTTTTTGCGCTACCGGAAGTTTGTCGGGCCGGTTTGGGACTATCCTCGGGCGGGGTTGTTCAGGTCGCTGCTCTGTCTGCTGTCGAAGGATTTGCCTTTGCCTGCTAGATTCCTCGGCAAGGTGAATGGCGATGGGCGGGGGGCGTTCGAGAAGACGTACCAGTTCTGGTGGGAGCGTTATGGATAGGGTTGTACATGTGCCGCGGCGTTTCGCACAGGATGTGTGGGGCGGGACGGAGAGTGTGATCCTGAACCTGTGCCGGCAGCAGGTGGCGGCGGGATTTTTGCCGGAGATTCACACCTCTCGGGCACTGTGCGATATGGGGGCGGAGGTGTGGAATGAGATCCCGATCCGGCGATATGCGTACCAGTATCCGTTTCTGGGGCTATCGCGGAAGGAGAAGCATGCGATGGATTTGAAGGCGGGGAATCTGATTTCGCTGCCCTTATTCTGGAATCTGATGCGCTTGCCGGACGTGCGGGTTTTTCATGCACATGTGATCGGTCGCATGGGTGGTGAAGTGATGACCGCGGCGCGTTTGAGGAAGAAGCCGTGCTTGGTGACGCTGCACGGGAATGTGTTTGATGTGCCAGAGGCGGAGCGTTCGGCTGGTCATGCGGAGGTGGGAAAAAAACACCTCGAATGGGGAAAAGTTTTTGGGATGTTGTTTCGCAGTCGCAAGTTGTTGGAGGAGGCTGATGCGGTTTTGTGTGTCGGGTATTCGGAATACGTGGCGGCGAAGAAGGCGCTGCCGCACGAGCGTGTGCACTACTTGGCGAATGGGGTGAATCCAGAGGCATTCGCTGGTGGGGATCGGGCTGGGCTGCGCGCGGAGTTGGGGTTTGCCGAGGATGATTTTGTGTTCGGCTGTATCTCGCGGATCGATCCGCAGAAGGGGCAGCATCTGCTGGTGGAGGCGCTGGGAAGACTGGCCTCTGAGCACCCGCGGGCGAAGCTTTTGCTGGCGGGGCCAGTGACGGATCCGGGCTATGGGGAGGAGCTGGAGGCGGCTGTGGATCGACTAGGATTGGCCGGACGTGTGCGCTTGCTAGGATCAGTTGAGCCGGAGTCGGCGCGCCACGTGGGGATGTTGGCGGCGCTAGATGCGTTTGTTCTGCCGTCGCGGCACGAGCCGTTTGGGATCGTGGTGCTGGAGGCTTGGGCGGCTGGAAAACCGGTGATCGTGTCGGAGGTCGGTGGCCTGCAGCGACTGGTCGATGGCGGGGAGGATGGCTTGTTTTTTGAGAGTGGTGATGTCGATGGTCTAGCGACGCAGATGGCGGCGGTGATCGGCGGGGGAGTAGCGGAGAAGTTGGCCGCCGCTGGGCACGCGAAGATGTTGCGCGAGTATACCTGGAAGAAGGTGGCGGATGATCTGGAGGGGATCTATCGCGGCGCGGAAGAGCGTGCCGGTAGTTGAACTCTCATGAGTTTGGACGGGCGATTCTGGGCGTCACGTGACCTTGGAACGTGCCTCCAATTTCTGGCGAAATCCGCTACCGGTGGCGGCGGGCGTTGGATCCTATGAGCCGGGGGCGTCGAACTGCTGGTAAGCACTGATGAACACCCGTGGATTTTTGCCAAATTGCTCGCAGCGGAATGAGAGCACGTTCTCCCCGACCCGTAGCGCCTCTAGCGCGTTTTTGGATAGGATCACGGTGTAGGGCTTGTTCCCTCCGTTCGCCTCCCAACCGTTCTCTTCCATACGTTTAATGAGCACGCCGTTCAGGTAGACGTCGCACTTCACTCCGTGGATCGTTGCGTGGAGCGCGACGCGTCGTGGCTGGCGCTTGAGTTGGAATCTTTTGCGGGCGAACCATGGCTTTTCCCATAGCGGATCGTTCGATTGATCTGCTCGGAACCAAGTGTTGCGATCGTCCCAGTCACTATCGTCGAACCCTGGTGATTTCCAATCTTCACCTGGTTTCTCAGTCGTCAGTTTTCCGGGGGCGTTGTAGTCAGAAAGTTGGATGTCGAACTCTGCCGGCACCTGCCGCTGCAGCGCTGGCGCCCAATCCGTCGATACCAGCTTGGAAAAGACATCGTCCGCCCGTTCGAAATCTCCAGCCTCGTAGAGCACGCGAGTGCGGTTCACCAGCCACGTGGGCGTCGCCGAGTCATAGCTGTGTGCTTCGGCGAAGGCGTCGGCGGCCTCGGAGAACATGCGCTGCTCCTCGTACCATTGGCCGATCGCTCCAATCGCTGCGGCGTCGTTGGGGTGGCGGTCGATGATGGTGGAGAGCCAACGCCAGCGCTCGGTGAAGTCGTTGGCCTGGTGGTATTGATCAGCGATGTAGGTGATCATCCGGTGCTGCTGCGAGGGGAAGTTCTCGTTGCTCTCGAGCGCGAGTTGTCCGGCGGTCGCTAGATCGCCTGCTGCAATGGTGCGGGTAATCAGATCGAAATAGCGGTTCGCGACGGCTTGCTGATCGACCACGTCCGCCTCCTGATGCAATTTTTTCAGCGAGCGTTGCTGCCACGTGATTGAGGTTTTTTCATCGGCTGACTGGATCGCGAGCGAGGCTTGATGGAGTAGGTCGGAGCTGGGGTCGTCGATCGCTGCGAACGCTAAGCGATAGAGTTCGAGCGTTTTTTGATTGCGCCGGTGACTGTGGAAAATTTCGGCGAGGCGGACGAGTTCCTCAGGCGTGTGATCTTTCAAGGCCTGCGCGAAGCAGCGTTTCTCTAGCTCGGATTCATCGGCCTGGACGGCGAGGTCGAGTACGGCGAACAGGGCTCTACGTCCCAGTTTTTCTGGATCTGCAGCGCAATCTCGATAGGCCGTGACCAACTGGTGCCATGGCTCGAGTTGGCCGATGAAATTGGCGATCGGTGTGGTGATTCGGATTGGCTGGCCGGCTTTGGCCTCTTCGATGAGCAGCACTGTCGCGCGCTCGGCGAGCATTTTTCGATCTTCCCAACCGTCGCGCGGTGCGGCGTAGGCGATCTGGTGGATGGCCTCGATCCGGTAGGCTGGGAGGTCGAGGAGCGATATCCACGCGCGCCTATCTTGGGAGCGAGTAACGAGGTTGAGGATCTCCAGTGAATCCGGCCAGTCGCCGATGAATTTTTCGAGATCATCGGGCTTCCCAGTTCTCCAGAGTAGCTTCCGGGTCGCTTTCAGATGCGTGATGAAGCGCCCGCTGCCGTGGACGTGTTCGCTGTTGAAGAGCAGTGCGGCGGCGAGCGTGCCATCACCGACTTTTATCAGTTCGTCCCGGTCTTTCTGTTCACCAGTGATCACGTGCTGCTGACGGGGATCGAGTAGGCGTGAGAGAAACAGGTGGAGCCGGATTTGTTGGCGCTTCTTGGTGTCTACTTCGCCCGCCGCAGCGAGTTGCTGTTGGTAGAACACCGGTTTGCGCAGCGGCATTTGAAGGACGAACAAGTCACCTAGATCGGCCTCGAACAGTGCGTCGGAAACCTCGATCTCGACAGCTTGGTAGCTATCGTTATCGCCTTTCTCTGTCTCGATGGTGACGGTGTTGCCCTCGTAGCGGAACGTCACTGCAAAGATGACTTTTTCCGCTTCGATCTGCTTCGAGCCGAGCAGGTAGCCGTCGGCTGAAATTTTCAAGAGGTGTTTTTTCTTCTCATTATCGGGATCGGTGAGGATGATCTCGAACCACGCTTTACCCTCATCCATTGCGCCGAGGGTGACGTCCCAGCGTGCTTCGAGCTCGTTGAAACTCGGTGGCCAGTGGGGCACGCTTCCCTGGATCGCAGCGAGGTTGGATGGGGTGACCGGGCGACGGGTGGCGATGCCGAGTTCCCTGTAAATGTGAAACCAGTTCTTGCCGTCTGAGATGGTCTCCTGTTTGAGATACGTTGGCGTGGTAAATCGGCTCTTCATACGGCCGTCGGGGGTGGTGATAGTCTCGCCGATGCGTACTGGTTTGCGCTGCGATTCGGCGGCGCGGACGAGCGCGGCGGCCTCGGGTGTGATACTGCCGAGCTTCTCCCGCCCGAGTTGTATCTCGACGGCGCTGGCGTGGTCGGTAGAAGAGTTGTCCAAGCCGGGGACGAGGTGTGCTAGATTCGCCGGATCGTAGAGCAATGGTAGACCTCGACCGTAGAAGGAGGGGGAGCCTAGTCCATCGCCACGGCCATAATTTTTGTAGTAGGACGCGGTTTGATCCCTTCCGAGATAGCCTCCGACATTGCGGAACAGCCGCCCATTGAGCGGGAGATCTCGAAGTGTCGGCACCCGTTCTCTGAACTCTTGATTAAACCGGATCCCATCGCGTTTCAGACCGAGATCTCCAAAGAACAGACGAACACCGCCGTGCCCGCCCCATACCCGCTTGCCGCTGTATTTTGAGTAGACGCGCCCCGGCGCGATATACGGGCTAATCGTTTTGACCCCGTTGTCCCAGCTGCCCGTGATACCTGGATCGACGGAGAGTTCGTAGTCCTCGATGCCAAGCGACCTTGTGCGGGGGAAGAACCGATCGGTTTCCGGGTCACCGCGAAAGTTGGGGGCGGGGGCCAAGCGACCCCATTGGTGAGCGCTGGACGACGGCGCTGGCAGTAACGTGCCGAGGATCTCTTCAACGGTTTTCGGTGCGGTCGTGACTTGGCTTTCGTCGATCGGCGACAGGCTGCTCCAGATCTGCGCGTGCCATTGCTGCGGTTCGTGGACGACTGGGATTTCGTCCGATGCCGGATACGCCGCCCAGTGATCTTTGCGCCCTTTCTCGACCTTGTATTCCTTATACATCGCGTCGTTCTCTAACACAATCAGACTGGTGAACGGTGTGGCGACGTCGTACTTTTTCGAAAGGCGCACGATCTCGTCGCGGTGTTCTTGGCCGTCTTTTAGCAGCTCTTCGAGGTGGCGTTGCGCCCAGAAACGCGGGATGAAGCTGGCGTCGGCGCGCGCGTTCCCATCGAGCGCGATCGTCTTCTCCCATGGCTCGCCGTTAAGCCGGCCGCGTAGGATGAGCTGATCTGGTAACTCGGATTCGCTGTTGGCGACAATGGTGAGTATCTCGCCGGCAGCGAGTGTATCGCGATCGCTGTAGGAGGACATGCCGGTGGTTGCTCCGCCGGCAAACTCCCAGCTGATGGCCGTTAGTCGTGGGGTATTAAGCGAGGCGAGCAGATCGAATACTCGCCAGTTGAGATCTTCGTCCGGGTTCATCAAATAGGTCGCCCCGCCAGTGAAGTTGGCAGCGGATCTGAGGAAGGTGAGATCTGCTTTTTTACCGACGGCGATGCCGATCAATGGAACTTCTTTGTCGAGCATTGCGGTGAGTTCGACCGTCGTTTTTTTGCCGTCGCTGGCTAGCCCGTCGCCGAGGTAGATGATGTGCGGGTTCTCTGCGCCGGATCCCTCGATCCAGGTGCGCAGCGCCGCGATCCCCGCTTCGATGTTGGTTGCGCCAATGCGGCGCGCGGCACGGATTTTTTCTACGGCTGCGATCGCGGCTTCACCACGCAGCGGGACGAGCCCGGCGGTTAGTCTTTGGGTATCGATGTTGAGGTTGGCGATCGCGATCGAGTCCTGGTCGTCGCCCTCGGCGAGCAATCTTCCGATGATGTGCGCTTGCGCTCGCAGGTCGGTCGCGGAGCGCGACGCGGAGGTGTCGTTGAGCACGAACCATTGGCGTGGTCGTGGTCGCTGGCTGGGTTTTCCTCCGAGATCGGGGCGGATGCGGGTGTGGAGGAAATGGTTGCCGTCGCGCTCTAGGGTGGCTGTCTCTGCGAGCTGGTTGGAATATTTCTTCGGCAGGAGTTTCAGCAGGAGGTCCTGGTCTGGCTTGATGTTTTCCGCCGCGTAGCTGAGGAGGAGATCGTTGCCGTCTACGCTGCTGGCGAACTCGTGGGTGCTCGACTGCGCATCGAATTGATCCGCGCCGTCCCTGATGCGCACTCTGATCTGAAGCTTACCGGCGCTGGCGCTGGTGTGATCCATCGGGAACCAGTAGCGCAGCTGGCGGTAGAGCTCGTCGACCGTCTGTGTGAAGCTGATGAAGATGCGTTTCTCACGCCGGCCCTCGAGCGGGAAGATGCGCAATTTGTACTGGTTGCCTTCGAGTTGTTCGAGCAGGGCTGGGTCGCGGTTTGCATACTTGATGTCGTTGTAGATCTGCTGGCCGCGCTGGCGCTCGACCATGCCAGCCTCGTTGCGCAAGCCGTTCACATACATGGCCATGCGCGAGACGGCGGCTCCGGGGGGCAGCGGGAAGAAGAACGTGCCTTCGGTGTTGCTGTGGTAGTGGTTGAAGAATGTCTGGTCGATGGTGCTGCGCGCGACGCCGTCTTCGATGTAGACGTCGAGCGTGTATTCGCGCAGCTCGAGGCGCGATTCTTGGCCGTACGGATCGATCGCTACCAAGCCGTTGCGGGGGGGGGCAGCGCCGATGCGCTCGTCCGATTTTAGAGAATCGCGCGCCCACTCAATGAGGTAGGAAATCCGCGGTGCGGGGCGGCGCAGCAGATTGTCTGCAGCGAGGATACCCTGCTCGCCGCGACCGATACCGATCGATTCACCGCCTGCAGCGGCCTCGATCTCGACGTGGCCTTGGGCTACCGAGACGCGTGTGTCGCCGGGGTGGCTGGTGACTAGGAAGCGTGTCCCAAGCGCGAGCACCTTGCCCTGCGGCGTGATCACCTCCAGCGGAGTGTCCGCCTTGGCGACGAGCAGGTAGAGGGCGCCGCGCTCGAGTTCGAGTTTGCGTGGTGCGGTCTCGATGAAGCGCGTGCCGGCCTCGGCGATCGCCGTCGAACCATCGCGCAGCGTGATGCGGTGGGTGGCTCCGATAGCATCGTACGTTTCCAGGTTGGAAGGCGGGGCAGTGACCTCCTGGGCGACTGGTGGAATTGGGCGCGGCGGAGTGGTGGTTTTATCCTGGAAAATCACCACGCACGTCAGTGCGATCGCCGTCGCGGCGCCGAGGAGGATGGTGGGGTGCAGGAAGATCGGGCGCTTGCGTGCGGATGGCTGCGCAAGTTCCTGCTGCCTCAGCTGCAACCGCTCGAGCATCGCCCCCTTCTGCGCGCTGGTCGGAGTCGGCGGTTGGTTGTCCTCGGTGATCAGTTTCGCCAGGTTGGCGTCCAGTGGGTCTTGCTTTTCGGAGTTCATCATTACGATGGTATTTGTGGGTCTGCTAGTGTTTTAAAAGTGGTGCGGAAGGCGGCGCGCGCCCGGCGCAGCATCGATTTGACGGAGT
>JBLHKE010000050.1:0-18590 GCA_047619485.1 Verrucomicrobiales bacterium
TTCCGCGCTCTGCCGGTCGAGAAAGTCGGGGATATATTCGACGGAACAATTGAGAGGAAGTTTCATCAGCTGATTACATATTCTATGCGATCCCACGGAGTCTGTTTCAATCGCATAACATAGTGTTTATCCAACCGCGCTTCGGGTGGGATTTTGTTCAATCTCTTAATATACTAACCCGGACTGGCTGTCTAGTTGGGGTTTGGTCGCTATACGGGTTTACTCCCAACCGGGCCTGCGTTGGAGTTGGGGTTTGGCTCTGTGCCGGACTTATGCCCAACTTTGGTGTTAACTCCATATGCGGCTCTAACCCCACTCTCAGGATAAGTTGATTATCTGGTTTGCTTGCCTGAACGCCATTTCTTCGGACGTTTGCGTGAAACTGGTAATTCAGCCGCATGTTTTTTTAGAGTTGACCTCGACATTAATAATGTTCTCGTGAACATTTTTCGAATAAACGATTTAGATGATGGAGTGGATTCCTTGGGAGAGGGCTCGGACGACGTCGATAATAATAGCGGAAGGACAGGCTCCCTTGAGGAGCAGTTGAGCAATGTCATCCGGAGGAAGGACTACTCTTCCAGTGGGGAGCTACGCCCCCCGCAAATACGTCGTCACCGCTGCCCTGAACCCGGAGTTTAAGGTTTCGCCTGAATCGAGCGGCACACACAGCCTTGCGCCGCTCCCTGTGTGAGCCAGCAACTGATTGGATGCACTGCTTTCACCGCTCTCCGACCAGCCGTGTGGCGCGAGCACGGTGATAAGACTGGCGACTGTCGTCTCGTCACCCAGTGCGATCTCCGTCGGCGGGGGAGGGGGCAGGTTCGGCACGGTGCTGCACAGCTCGTGCGCGTCGCGCAGGTTCGCCATGATCTGCGAATAATTGTCACCCTGTGCGTAGCAGCCGTTCAGCCCGACGATTTCAGCCCAGAATTTTTCATCGTCGCTCGGGTGCAGGAGGGCTTCGACTTCGTCGGACATGGTTTGTTGTTTGGCTCGGTGGCGCGAGGCCTATTTGCGGATGACGGTGCGGTTGCGGCCGATGGTCTTCACGCGACCGTCCGTGTAGAGCACCATCTTCGTGTCGCGGTTGACTGCCACGTGCTCCTTGAACTGCTGGCGGATCTTCGGCCAGCCGCTGAGGATGATCTTGCCATCTTGCGGGTGGTAGACGGCGTTGCTGGCGAGGCCAGAGTAGCCGGTCGGGCGGCCGTTCTCGCGCATCTCGATCACCACGTTGCCGATCGCCTCGCCGTAGGCCATGCCGCTGTTGTCCTTCTTAAGGTGCACGATGAATTTGTCGGAGCGCAGGTTGAAGCGTGGCGATTTGACCTGCACGTTGCCAATGAAGGCCATCTCGGAATCGTTCAGGTCGAAATCTGTCTGGCTGGTCGAGCTGATTACCATCTCGTCTAGGCCGGGGCTCACGTGGGATGGCGGGATGTCGTTCGCCTGGAATTTCACCGCTTCGGGATCATCCAAGATCACCGGTTGGTCGATCATCTCGACGTCTCCGTTCGCTACCGTCGAGACGGTTTTGGTCGCCGGTTCATCCGTTGTGAGCGGAACCGAGGCGAGGTGGTTCTCGCTCGCAACCATGGTGCTTAAGGCGAAGCGTTCGAAAAAGGACATCCCGAGAGGTTGGAGTTGTCCGGAGTTTGGGGCGGGGGAAGGGTTCGCAACCGGCGGCGTAGTGCCAGCCTGCGGATCCAGTGCGACGGCATCGGCGGCGGGTATTTTTGCTGGATCGAGCCTCTTCTTTGAAACCACCTTCTGTGTTCTTTTGATCGCCGCACTGGCGATGTTTCTCACCGGAACGGTGAGCGGTTCGAGATCGGCACCATCTAGGTCGATCTCGTCAACCGTTCCAATCAGCTGCTCCGCCTCGAGCGGGATGTACTTTTCGAGGCTGGCGACCAGCGTGCGTGGGGCGACTTTCATGTGGGTCAGATCCGCGGGGGCGTTGACCTTGTTGCCTTCGAGCGTCTTGGCGATCTCGTCGGCTGCCGGCGTCGCCTCGGTGATGATCCTCTTCTTCATCTCGTCGCTTACCCCAGCCTTTTTGGCGACCTGCGAGGCTACCTCCGCTAGCTGGCTGGCTGTGCTGCTTTTAGATTTCGTCTTCGGCTTGCTGCTAGGCTCTGCGATCGATGTTTTGGGCTTGGAAGACGTCTTCGACTCGGCTAGCTGAGAATAGTTCGGCTCGGGCGTGTATCTAGGCTTTGACGATGGCTTCAGGTCAGCGAGCGCCGGGCCGACTTGGCTGCGGCTGTTGCGGGCTTCTTCCTCGTAGGGATTGCTCGAACCGATCCCGGGTTGCTGTGGGGTGCCGAGCGACTGGTCGGTGCGCGGCAAGGACTCGAGTTTTTCACGTGTGGCCTGGGCGAGACTCTTCAATCGCGATCCGAATCCACCGCTCTTCGCAGGCGGTGGGCTGCTAGGGCGGGAGACCTTGCTTGCGGTTGGCGCAGGTGCCGTAGGGCGTGGGGCTGGCGTTGCGCCACGGCGCATGGTCGGTTGTGGTGTCGGGACTGGCTTGCGCACAATCTGTGAGAATTGGGGCTGCGAGCGCTGAGTTGGGATGACTGGTCGCGCCTGTGGTGGACGCTGGGTGGTCGGGCGAGTTTGCTGGCGTGGTGCCGGTCGGCTGGACGGCCGGGATGGTTGGGGCGGGCGCGCTTCGGGCTGTGGCTTGGGCACCGCACGGGAGGCCGGTCGCGAACTCGATTGTGAGGTCTGCTGTGCCTGTTGTTGCCGCTCGGCACGCAGTTTCAGGAACAGGTCGCGCTTGCGTTGCTCCTCAGTCGGAGCCGCTCGGGAGGTCGTCGTGAATGCGGGGCCGAGGGCAAGAATGAGGGAAATCAGCCCAAGGGCAAAACTTTTTAGATTTATTTGAGGTAACACGGAACTTTTAAAATAACCGTGGATTGATTTAGACTCAAGGTATTATCTGGAAGAATAGATAATTAAGGGCACCTCCGGAAACCTGCTGTGGAAATGGGGCGCAGAGAAGATTCCCGCTGGCGAGGCGATAAACGCTAAGCTATCTGGTGATAGTGGGCGCTTTAGCAACGAAGAAAGCGGGGATTTTATCAAGCTCCAGCCCGCATGAGGTTTTCGGAGGTGCCCCTAAGGATGAATCTTTGCCTCCTTGTTCCTTGGTGAGAGCTATTCTTCTCAAAACGGGCATCGCTCCCTGCCTAATCTTGCATCTACCCCTAAAACGATTGGGGCGGCTCCTGACTCGCGTCAGAAACCGCCCACCTGTCGTGCCTCCCTAATGGGATCTTGGTGAAACGTGACTTATCTATAGAAACGTTTCGAAATTTGGTTGGCATCAAAACTGAGACTTTTGCACCGTTGTGCGGCTCATTTCTGATAAGAAAGAATACCACATAAAATTGAGGCAATCAAGAAATTATCATAAATAGTTCCATTAATTGTGTTTTTGAGGTGGTAATGATTCGACGATTGCGTCTTGGGCGATTTGAATGGTGGAGCTTGGAATCGGTGCAGATCTCGGTTCTGACCGGGGCGGCCGAGCGCACGCCGAACGATCTCGAAGGCGGCCGCCTACTGGTGGCGTGATCAGAAGCGGGGCATCGAGTTGAAGTGGGTGGAGTAGCGGCGGGCGATCAGGCAAAGTGAATCGCTTGCTACCTATGCCGGCACTAGGCTAGAATTGATCCATGCGAACGCTTTTTCTTCTCTGGTTGACCACTTGCCAACTGATGGCAACTCCAATCGATACCATCCGCGCGGTGAGCAACGAAGGGGAGGGCAATGCGGCGGCGACGGTGGCTTTTAAGGCGCTTTCAGCCTCAGACACCTCGCAGATCGTGCCGATTTTAGAAGGGATGCGTGGAGCAAACCCGCTGGCGGCGAACTGGTTGCGCTCGGCGGTGGACGTGATTGCCGACCGTGCAGGCAGCGATTTACCACTGGTCGACCTCGGCGAATTCTTGCTCGACCGCAGCCAAGATCCGCGCGCGCGCCGGCTATCGTTCGAGCTGATTGCCACGGTCGATCCTGCTGTGGCGGAGGCGATGGTGCCCGGCATGCTGACCGATCCGAGCCCGGAGCTGCGGCGCGATGCTGTCGCAGGGCTCAGCGCCCGAGCAGAGGCACTAACAAAAGCAGAAAGCACGACTGGGGCGGTCCTGCTCTACCGGCAGGCGCTCGCGGCGGCGATCGATGTGGACCAGATCAAGTCGATCGCGAAGCAGTTGCGCGGGCTCGGTCGCAAGGTCGACCTGCCGCGCCAGTTCGGTTTTCTTACCCACTGGCAGGTCATCGCGCCGTTCGACAATACGGGGCGTGTCGGATTCGATGGGGTCTTCCCGCCGGAGGAGGGTATCGATTTGTCCGAGACCTACGATGGCAAATCTGGACCAGTCACCTGGCAACCGCTGGCGACGAGCGACCAGTTCGGCATGGTCGACTTCAACAAGCCCTTCGGCATGTTGAAAGAGGTCACCGGCTACGCCTACACGATCTTCGAATCCGAGGTGGTCAGGTCGGCCGAGATCCGTTTGGGTTGCAAGAACGCTTGGAAGGTCTGGGTGAACGGCGAGCTCCTGTTCGGTCGAGACGAATACCACCGCGGCATGCGCATCGACCAGTACCGTATCCCAGTCCAGTTGGAGGCTGGTAAGAACACGATCCTGATCAAAGCCTGCCAGAACGAACAGACGGAGGAGTGGACGGTGCAGTGGCAATTTCAAATGCGTGTGTGCGATGCCTCGGGCACCGCGATCTTGGCGGAGAACCGCCGACCGACCCCGGAGGCGAACAGCGGCCGACGCCCGCGTCGCCCGAATAAGAAGGAGCAAACTAAATGAAGATTTTATGCCTGTTTTTCAGTGTTTTCGTGACGTTGTCGGCCTCGGTTTCGGCCGACTGGCGGCAGTTTCGCGGAACCGATTCGACTGGTGTCGTGGCTGCTGATCCGAAGCTGCCAGTGGCCTTGAGCGAAGAAAACATCGCCTGGAAAAAGCCGCTCCCTGGCCGGGGGGTGTCGAGCCCGATCGTGGTTGGCGAGCGCGTGTTCGTCACCTGCTCGAGCGGTCCCAACCAGGATCGGTTGCACGTGTTGTGTTTCTCCAACGCGGACGGCGCGCTGATGTGGGAGCGCCAGTTTTGGGCGACCGGGCGCACCATGGCGCATGAGAAAACTTGCGTCGCCGCACCGACTCCAGCTAGCGATGGCGAGCGTGTGTTCGCACTGTTCTCTAGCAACGATCTCATCTGCGTCGACCTCGATGGCAACCTGCAGTGGTTGCGCGGGCTGACACAGGACTATCCGAATGCGAGCAACAGCCTCGGGCTCGCCTCGTCACCGGTGGTGGTCGGCGATACGCTGGTGGTGCAGATCGAAAACGATAGCCAGAGTTTCGCCGCGGGTGTCGACACGTCGACCGGCCTGAACCGCTGGCGTGAGGATCGCACCAAGCGCGCCAACTGGTCGTCACCGATCGTGTTCGGCGACCGCGTGGTTATGCAGGGTAGCAAGGGGATCGACGTGATCTCGCCCGCCGATGGCGGCATCCTCTGGCACTTTGGTGAGGGGGCCTCGACCATCCCGTCACCGGCATCTGCGGGCGAGGTTCTCTACATCCCGTCGAACGGGATCACGGCGGTGGCCTACGATACTTCTAACAAATCCGTAAAGCAAAAATGGACAGAAGGTAGCCTGCGCCCGGCGACCGCCAGCCCGGTGGTTGCGGGTGGCAGAGTCTACGTTATCAACTCGGCGAGTTTCCTGAATTGCGCCGAGGCGGAGGACGGGGAAAAGCTTTGGAAAATCCGCCTTGATGGGCCATTCGGGGCGACCCCAGTGGTCGCTGGTGAGCATTTGTATGCCATCAGCGAGCGTGCTGGCTTGCTCCAGGTGGTCGATCTGGGCGGCGAGGAGGGCGAGCTGGTGGGAGAATTAGAGCTCGGGGAGATGATTCAGGCCACCCCAGCGATCGCAAATTCGGCGATTTTTGTCCGCAGCGATGGACATTTGTGGAAAATTTCTCGCCCCTAATCGAGGCTCGAGAAAAAAGTTTATAACAGAAATTCCAACTTCTGTTAATAATTCAAAAACTTATCCCGATAGTTAAGTTTTCTTTGGGAAAAATATCCCTACATGCACAGGGTTTGGAATCTTTCGTCATTGGTAATGAACGACTTACACTATTCACAATTACTTTTAAAAAACATCTTGCCATAGACCGTTTCTGTTAATATATCCTGTCTCTCAACCAACAAACCCGACGCGAGACGTCGATTTATCAACCTAAGCAAAACATGAAAAAACTAGCACTAACGATTCTTGCCCTCGGCATGGGACTCTCGGCCGCACAAGCCGGCTCTTCCTCCTATTACTACTCGTCCAAGGCACCTGCCAAAGACCCAATCCCTCTTCAGCCGGAGAACTGCTTCTACGCTGGCGAGTCCTTCCTCGACATCTTCGGCGTCTATGCTAATCCGGACTCCAGTGACAGCAATGTCGAAGATAGCGTCGGCGGTGGTCTCGGCCTCGGCCACTTCTTCGACGAGTATTTCGGTATGCGTGGTCGCGCCTACTGGTGGGAGGGTGAGAGTGTCATCCACACTCTCGCTGCGGACGCAATCTTGCGTTACCCGATCCAGAGCCTCTGCGTCGCCCCGTATGTCTACGGTGGTGTTGGCGGAGCCTTCAATGGCGAGAGCGAGTTTACCCAGCACTTCGGTGGTGGTCTCGAGATGCGCCTCACTGGTCGTGTTGGCGTCTTCGCTGACTACAGCCGCACTTTCGCAGAGGATCGTGGCGATTGGGATCTCTACAGCCTCGGTATGCGCATCCTCTTTTAGAGGATTTAGAGCCATCACACGCTGATAGTTCGACCATTCTTACAGTTGGGAAAGGGAGCCGGTAGTGGATGCCGGCTCCCTTTTTTGCGTACAGGTGCGAAGCGCTCCGCGTAGAATCCGGAACTTAGGGCTTGTCAGTAAATAACTCCTACAATCTGCAGGTTATTTTGGCCATCACCCGCGTTAGCTTCCAACTCAAATAGCCCGCTATAATCACTGAAATCTGCCTTGGTGCTGGCTAAAATTCCTGCGCATCTTTGTATGACTTATTTCCTGACAACCCCTTAGGCTTTCACTTCAACTTTAACTCCCCAAAGCTGGAGCCTGTCCCCCGACAACTTTTCAAGCCCTGGATGACGAAGAGTCACCGAGCCAGCAGGCTCAGGCAGTTTAAGTTAAAGTTTAAGTTAAAGTGGGTCTTGAGGCCTTGCGGCTTTCCGCTTGGTGGCGAATACTTCCAATCCCCGAGACCGATTTGATGTCCTACCAATTCCGCCACCAACGCCGCGTGCAGTTTTTCGAGACCGACCTCGCGGGCATTGTACATTTTTCCAATTTCTTCCGCTACATGGAGGAGGCGGAACACGCGTTCTACCGCAGCCTCGGATTTTCGGTGCACAAGATGGTCGGCGAGGAGGGCGATGATCCGGTCGGCTGGCCGCGGGTACACGCGAGCGCCGATTACCGCAAGCCGCTGAAATTCGAGGACGAGTTCGAGGTGGAGTTGCTGGTCGCCGCGGTCGGCTCGAAGACCATCGACTACCAGTTCCGATTCCTCAGCGCTGGGGACGAATTGCTGGCGACGGGGAAATTTACCGTTATCTGTGTTCGCTTCGACAAGGGCGAGGGGCGTATGAGGGCTGTGACCATCCCGGATGCGATCCGCTCGCAAATCGAGGTGGCACCGGCTGAGGCGCTTAGCGAAAAAAGCGTGAATTAATCTTCCTACGGACAAAGACCCAATAGTTTCATGTCTGAAAAATCTAACACTACCACTAACCAACCAAAAAAATCTATGTCTTGGCTCGCATTTGCGCTGATGACCGTCGCCTGCTGGGGCGTTTACGGAATTTTTCTCCACTCTGGCCAGATCGGCCTCGGGGGTGGTCCTGGCGGGGGTGATCCGCATGCCCGTTACAAATCCTTCCTGCTGGTCGGCTTCGCCTACTTTGTGATCGCGGTGCTCGCGCCTGCGGTGATCATCATCGCGAAGGGTGGTGGGCTCGATTTTTGGAACTATCCGGGCAAGGGCGTGGCGCTCAGTTTCATCGCAGGGGTGGTAGGTGCCTTCGGTGCCTTTTTCGTGCTGATGGCCTTCGGTGCCGGCGGCAAGCCGTGGGTGGTAATGTCGATTGTGTTTGCAGGGGCTCCGATCGTGAACGCGGTGATCTCGCTGTCGATCCATCCGCCGAAATCCGCCATCCCGCCGCAGTTCATCCTCGGGATTGCGATGGCGGCCGTGGGTGGTTGCCTAGTGACGTTCTACAAGCCGAAGGATCCGCCGAAGAAGAAGGCGGCCGCGGCGATCGAGCAGGTGGCGTTTGTTTTCGATGCTGAGAAGTATCGTCCAGGGAGGGGCGACTGATTGTGGACATGTGACCGAGCGCGCCGGACAGCTTGAGAGCTTGCAGCACCTCCTCAAGGAGATCACGCAGGGAGAGCCGTCGTTTTACCGCAAGCGTTTGGCCGAGGCCGGTCTGCTAGAGGAGGTCGGCGGCGTGGCCGAATTCATCACGAAGCTGCCGTTCACCACCAAGGAACAACTGGTGGCAGATCACGCTGCGCTCCCTCCCTACGGCACGAACCACACTTACCCGCTGCGTGATTACTCGCGCTTCTGCCAGACGAGCGGCACTAGCGGGCAGCCGATGGCGTGGTTGGACACGGCTCAGAGCTGGTCGTCGCTGCTCGATAGCTGGGAGACTGTGTTCTGGAAATCGGACGTGCGTGCCGGACAGGACGCGGTGTATTTCGCATTCTCTTTTGGTCCGTTCCTCGGCTTCTGGACGGCGTTCGAGGCGGCGGCGCGGGCTGGCTTGCTGTGCATCCCCGGTGGTGGATTGAGCAGCCGTGCGCGGGTGGCGGCGATCGAATCGACCGCGGCGACGGTGTTGTGCTGCACGCCGACCTACGCCATGAGGTTGGGTGAGGTGGCGGCGGAGATCGGCGTCGAATTGCGCTCGGTGCAGAAGATCATCGTCGCCGGCGAACCGGGTGGGAGCATCCGCGCGACGCGCAATCGGATCTCCCAGCTGTGGCATGGCGCGCAGGTGATCGATCACCACGGCATGACCGAGGTCGGTCCAGTGAGCTACGAGCATCCGCAGCAGCCGGGGAATTTGTGTGTCATCGGCGCGGCGTATCTGGCTGAGGTGATTGATCCGGAGACTGGCGAGGATGTGGCGGACGGTGAGACGGGTGAGCTGGTGCTGACGACGCTGAAGCGGATCGCGTGCCCGTTGTTGCGCTACCGCACGGGGGATCTGGTGAAGAAACGAGAATCTGAGGGCGACTTGATTTTGGAAGGCGGAATCCTCGGGCGGATTGATGACATGGTGGTCGTGCGTGGCGTGAACCTTTATCCGGCGGCGATCGAACAGGTGGTGCGGCGATTTGATGAGGTGGTCGAATACGAGGTGCGGCAGCGGACAGAGAAATCGATGGTGGAGGTGTCGGTGGCGATCGAGGCCTCGGACGATGCCGATGGGGAGATCCTTTGCGGATCGGTAGAGGCGGCGCTCGGAGATGCGCTCTCCCTGCGCATCCCAGTCGTGCTGGAGGAAGAGCTGCCGCGTTACGAGTTCAAGGCGAAGCGCTGGGTTACGGATTGACCAATGAACCAATGCCTTTAGGAAAGCAGCGCGGAGCGCCGTAGCGTATACTTTAGCTTGCGACCGCCAGCCCGCTTCCGTTTTCTCATGGCCAGTGGGTGAACGGAACCCGGAGGCGCTCTCGCTTGTCGGCGCAAATACTGGCCATCTGCGAACGGGAATGCCGTTGCCAACGCAGGCTGAAGCCTACGCTACGTGGCATTGGATTAGCTGGAGATCGGCGAGTGCTGGTGCAAGTCGAGCAAGCTCGGATAGGGATTGGCGAAGACTTCCGGGGCGCGGGTTCCTCCAGGCAAATCCTCAGCATGTTTTGATTTCGCCAAATTATCACAAAGTCATGTTATCTGTGTCATGTTTTCATTGACACGTAATCTGGCGGGGTCTAAAACAGGCGCACTGATGATTAGCGAGCAAACACAAACACAAGCGCATTTGCACCGACCCGCCCTCGACTAATGGAGTTGGTCATCCACAATCTGGTTTCACCGATCGTCCTCTGCTTCGTCTTGGGCATCGTGGCTCGTTGGGTGAAGAGCGATTTCGAACTCCCCGACGCGGTCTACCAGAGCCTGTCGATCTACCTGCTCCTCGCGATCGGGTTGAAGGGGGGCGCGGCGGTTTCATCGACCCCGATTGGTGAGTTGTTCGCGCCAGCGTTGGTCACCCTCATACTCGGGGTGCTCACGCCGCTTTCGGCCTATTACCTGATGCGGAAGGTCGGCAAGCTGAAGCAGGTCGACGCGGCCGCGACGGCGGCGCACTACGGATCGGTGTCGGCGGTAACGTTTCTGGCGGCGGTCGAGGCGGCCAAAATGGGTGGTTTTAAACCGGAGGGTTACCTCGCGGCCCTAGTCGCGCTGCTGGAGGTGCCTGGCATCATCATCGGACTCGTGTTGGCGCGCAATGGTGGCGGCAGTCTTGGCAAGGCGGTGCATGACGTGCTGACTGGGAAGAGTATTTTCCTGCTCGTCGGTGGTCTGGTGATCGGAACAGCCTGTGGTGCGGACAAAATTCAGGCCGTGGCGCCATTTTTCATCGATCCATTCAAAGGGGTGCTCTGCCTGTTCCTGCTCGAGTTGGGGACGGTCGCCGCCGGGCGGATGAAGGACATGAAGCGTACCGGCTGGCGTCTCGTCGGCCTCGGTTGCCTCCTGCCGACTATTCACGGTGTTATTGGGACGGCGGGCGGCATCCTCGCCGGGATGTCCCCCGGGGGCGCTGCGGTGCTCGGGGCGATGGTTGGCAGCGCCTCCTACATCGCGGCACCGGCGGCCGTGCGAATCGCGCTTCCGACAGCCAGTCCAGGCATCTACCTGACCCTGGCGCTCGGAATTACTTTCCCATTCAACCTAATCGTTGGCATTCCGCTCTTTCTTCAGACGGCACAATGGTTTAATCAATGGTTCTAATGAAAGTTCCATTGAAGAAAGTCACCATCGTCGCCGAGCGCTTGCTGCGCGAGTTGCTGGTCGAGCTGCTGAACGATGAAGGCAGCACCGGGCACACGATGATGGCCGTGGAAGGGAAGGGATCGCGTGGCGTGCATGCCTCCGATTGGGAGGGGCGCAACATCCAGCTGGAGACGATCGTCTCGCATTCCGCCGCCGATCGAATCCTCGATCGGATCGCCGCCGAGTACCTGGAGAACTACGCGGTGATCGCCTACGTCTGCGATGTCGATGTGCTGCGTGGGAAAAAATTTACCAACGAGACCGGGGCCGGCCCGGATCTCTAAGATCCTAACTATGAGCAAAACGAAACCCGTCGTCGGAATCATCATGGGCAGCCAGTCCGACTGGCCGACCCTCGAGCACTGCGCGAACACCCTCAGCCAATTTGGAGTGCCCTGGGAGGCTGAGGTCGTCAGTGCCCACCGTACGCCGCAGAAGCTTTATGACTATGCGTCCTCCGCGGCCGAGCGTGGCCTGCGGTTTGTGATCGCAGGTGCCGGTGGCGCGGCACACCTGCCGGGGATGGCAGCCGCGCTCACCCAGCTGCCTGTCCTCGGGGTGCCGGTGAAATCTCGCGCGCTCAACGGTGTTGACTCGCTGCTATCAATCGTGCAGATGCCCGCCGGGATCCCGACCGCGACTTTTGCGATCGGTGAAGCCGGTGCGGTCAATGCGGCGCTGTTCGCGGTGGCTTGTCTGGCGGCGGCTGGCGATGAAGATTTGTCCAAGCGCCTCGCGGATTTCCGGGAAGCGCAGCGCGAGAAAGTGGCGGCCGCGGTGCTCCCTGAATACCCTGGAGAGCCGCAGCCGTGAACTTTCCAACCGGCTCATGGATCGGGGTCCTCGGCGGTGGGCAACTCGGGCGGATGCTCGCCCTCGAGGCGCGGCGCATGGGGTTCCATGTGTTGATGTGGACGGGGGGAGATGCCTCGGGCGCTGCCGATTTGGCCGACCTGGTGCTGACCGACCCATTCGACTCGGAGCAGGCACTCGAGCAGTTCCTGAAGCACGCGGACGTGGCGACGGTCGAATTTGAAAATATCCCGGGAGATCTACTCGACCGTGTCGGGGCGCGCCTGCCACTGATGCCGGGGAAACGGGCGGTCACGACCTCCCAACACCGTGAGCGCGAGAAGCGTTTTCTGGCTGACAACGGTTTCCCGTGTGTGAATTTTCACGTCGTGACGGATGCTGATTCCTTGCGTGAATCGGTGGCCGCGCTCGGCGGGGATGCTATTCTGAAGACGGCCGAGTTCGGCTACGACGGTAAGGGGCAGGCTGGGGTCGACGGCGCTGCCAGCCCGGGGGAGTTGGACGCCCTCTGGTCCGAATTCGACAGCGATCGAGCGGTGCTGGAGGAGAAGATCGATCTCGCTGGCGAGCTATCGGTGATCGTCGTGCGCGGGCATGATGGCGAGACATTGACCTACGATCCGGGCGAGAACCAGCACATCAACGGCATCCTCGACTTATCGATCGTGCCGGCGCGTTTCCCCCAGGAGATCCTAACAGAAGCACAACGCATTGCCGCTGCGGTGGCGGATTCGCTGGAATATGTAGGTGTCCTCGGGGTCGAGTTCTTCCTCGCTGCGGACGGCCGGCTGCTGGTCAACGAGATGGCGCCACGCCCGCACAATTCCGGGCACCACACGATCGACGCCTGCGAGACCTCGCAGTTCGAGCAGCAGTTGCGTGCCATCACGAAGCTGCCGCTCGGAGGTACACGCCTAGTGCAGCCCGCGGTGATGTGGAATCTACTTGGCGACCTCTGGCCGCAAGATGGTCTGCCAGACTGGGATCCGGTTTTGAAGACGCCAGGTGCGAAACTCCACCTCTATGGGAAAAATCCGGCGCTCCCCGGTCGCAAGATGGGGCACGTGACCTTCGTCGCCCCGACGGTCGAGCTAGCGCTAGAACAGGCGGAGAAGTGTCGAGCTGAACTGGCGAACGCGGTGACCAAATAGAACGTCGCGCCCGGGCCGACTCGATGGATCTTGCGTAGCATAGACTTTAGGCTGTGTCCGAAACGGCATTCCCATTTGCGCATGGCTAGTGCTTTCGAAGACACGCCAGACGCCCTCTAGTTCTATTCGAGCACTGGCCATCAGACGAGGGGGTCGTGTCTGCGGACACAGCCTAAAGAGGCTATGCTACCCATCGTTTGTATCGTGCCGTTGCTGATGACGCGGAGAACTGCTCCAAGATTTGGCGGCTTCTTTCTTTGCCCAGGCTATGGAGGATACTCGAAAGGCGCAAGACGCCCGGGGCTAGTTCCGACCAACCATCACACCGCTACCAACATCTCAGATCGCAGAGCGTTCGCCCGACGGGCTGCGGGTGATTGGGATCGATCTGAGTGAGCGCTTGCTAGCGGTTGCTAGAGAGCTTCACGGCGATCTGGAAATCGAGTGGAGGCAGGGTTCGGCGCAGCGCTTGCAGATGGAAGATGATTCGATCGACATCGTGGTGTTGCACACCCTGGTGAGCCATGTGCCCGACACGGTGGCGGTGTTGCGCGAGGCGCGTCGGGTTTTGAAGCCGGGCGGAAGCTTGGTGGTTTTCGATGCCGACTACGCGTCGACGATCTATGGCTACCCGGATTTTCTCAAGGGGCGCGAGTATGACCATCGGCTGCTGGGTGCGGTCGCGAGCAACATCGATGTGTGCCGGCAGATGCCGCGCTACCTGCGCGAGGCCGGGTTCTCCCTGGAGACTCATCGAGGCTATGTTATATCCGAGGCTGGCGAGGGTGATTTCTGGTTATCGAGTGTGAAGGGGTTTGCGAAGCTGATCCCATCGCTCGGCATCTTACCGAAAGATGAAGGCGAGGAGTGGGTGCGTTCGATGCTCGACAGCCACGAACGCGGAGCCTTCTTCGCCTCCGGGAATTACTACACCTTTATCGCCAAACCAGGCGCTGAATGAACGCTACCCAAGATGAAATTCTAAACAGCTCCGAGGCGATGATTGGTGATGGCGGTTACCACGCCTTCAGCTTCCGGCAGATTGCGGATGAGCTGGATATCAATAGTGCTTCGCCACACTAACTGAATCCCGCCTACTCAACTTCAGGTCAGCGGGTTAGTGCAAGCTTACATGCGCCGTCACTGCGGCAGCATCGGGTCTCTCGGACGCAGTCTGGCTCATGACAAGGTCTCGCCAGTCACTGCCAGCTCGGCGGCTTCTAGAGCACCCTCGAGATAGCCTCCGTGTTGTGGTGCTGATTCGGTTCCTGCAAATCGCAAGCGCCCGCTCCAAAGTGTTTGCGCGGAAACTGGGAGTCCGTAGGCGGGGTGTCCCATGAGCGGGGTGTCGAGCGCCGTGGCGGTGAGCGGTCGGGAAGACCAATCGATGAGCAGCGTTTCGCTGGGGAACGATGCGGCAGCGCCGAAGTAGCGTGCGAGTTGGGCGAGGCAATCTGGGATCGGAGATTCGCCACTCGGTTTCGGATCTTTGCCGCCATCAACAAAGAACCCAAGCAGTGCCGCGACCCCGTTCGGATGGGAGGCGTCGTGGGTTTCAGACAGTGGGCCGGTCTGGCTGAATGTACTTCCAGACAGACCGTCGTTACGCCAGAAAGGCTCGTTGTAGAGTGCGAAGAATTTCCCCTCGCCGGCCATCCAGGTCGGGATGGCGCGGAAGTCGTCAGTGACCTTCGCTGGCAGTTCGGGAGAGAACGCGATCGTCGCTGCGACGAGCCGCAGCGGGAGTGCGATGATCAGATTGGTGGCGGTGAAAGTAAGTTCGCCGCCCGGCGTCCTAGCAGTGACGGTGATCAGTTCCCCAGCGCGTTCGACTTTCGTCACATGGTGTTCATTGTGAAGGCATTCCGCGGGAAGTGTGGGGACGATGGCGTCAATGAGCGAGCGGCTGCCGTTGGTCAGGCGCTGCGAGCGGCGTGGATCGACACGCTGGTGGAGCTCGCGATGTAGGTGGCCCGCGTCATCGATCAGCACATCACCTTGCGTGTGTTGGGCGAAACTCGGCAGTCCGTGGAGCTGCACGAAGCGAGCCAGTCGCGGGTTGCCTTCTGGCCAAAACCACGACGGCCCAAGCTCGATCGAGGAACCGCTCCGATCCACGGTCTGGATCCGACCGCCGAATTGTGGAGCCGCTTCGAGGACGCGGAACGTTTTGCCATTTTCAGACAGGAGCTGGGCAGCATAGAGCCCACTAAGCCCGCCTCCGACAATGAGTGTGTCAGCCGTCATATCGAGCTCGCATCGTCGTCCTCATATTGTTCGGGACGATGCCTGCGAGGCACTATTTGAACTCCGGAAAGAACGGATTGTGTGCCTTTTCCTCAGCCAGCGTGGTCATCGGGCCATGACCCGGACAAACGACCGTCTCGTCCGCCAAGGTGAAGATCTCCGAGCGGTTGGTCGCCAGCGCTTCGTGGTAGGAGACCAGACCGCCACCCATCGATTGGGCAAACAGCGCGTCGCCGACGATTGCGAGCGGTGAGCCAAGCCCCTCGACGACGTAGGTGGTTCCACCCGGCGAATGGCCCCTCGTCATCCGTGTTTCGATGTGGAGTTTGCCGATCGAAAACGTATCGCCTGGCAGGAAGCGGGTCGCTCCCTCGGTGGGTTCGAAAGCGTTCACAAAAGTCTCGATTTCCGGGCTGTGTTGCTCGACCCGATCGCGATCCATGATGTGATCGAGGTGCGAGTGGGAGAGAAACATGTGAGTCAGCTTGAGCCCCAGTTCATCAGCCAGCGCGAGGCCAGCGCTGGCATCCGTGCCGGTGTCGAAGAGAGCCGCCTGTTTGGAGTCAGTGTCCCAGACGAGGTAATAATTCACCGTCATGTCATCGAACGGAGTGTTGAATTGTCGAATCCCATCGAGGTTTACAGGTGCTGGTGTCCAGTCACCTTTGGCGCGTTCGATCAGCGTGTGTGAATCGAGCCCGAGAGGTGCCGCGACCTTGCGCAGCGCGTCCTCATCCAATTTGCCATCTTTCAATTTTGCGATCGTGCTTTCCGGCACCCCGGTCACGAACTCGAGGATGCCGTTGGTGATTCCTGTTCCACGAAGAGCCTTCCCCAGGATGTCTTCGAAGTTGTCTTCCATTGGAATGGTATTCATTGCTTGGTCGGTGGGTTTAGAATTATTCTTGATGGCCAGAGAGGTAGGCGGGTAGGAGTCGCCTACCAATGGCACGCTCTACTCGAACTCGAGTAGCTCGATCTCGAAGTGCAGCGTGGCCTTCGGTGGGATCACGCCCATGGCACCGGCTTCACCGTAGGCGAGCTGGTGCGGGATGATGAACTGGTACTTCGCGCCGGGCGACATGAGTTGCACGCCTTCGGTCCAGCCGGCGATGACGCCGTTGAGTGGGAAGGAGGTCGGCTCGCCACGCTCGACCGAGCTGTCGAACACTTTGCCGTCTTCGAAGCAGCCGGTGTAGTGGACGGTGACAACGTTACTGGCCTGCGGCTTGTCGCCGGCGCCCTCGCTCAATGCGCGGTACTGTAGTCCGCTGTCGGTGGTGGTGTAGGGAAGATCGGATTCTGTAAGTGACATGGGGGGACTTGGGGGTGGTTCGTGCGGGGTGCAAGTAGAATTGGATGCGGTGAGGCTCAGCTCAGCACGATGGGGAGGTTCACGCAGAAGCGCAGAGAACTAGAATAGACTATCGCGCATCATTTCTAGTGAAAAATGAAATAGGATGGCGCACCTGATCAAGGCGCTTGGGGCGTCTCGCTCCAGGTTCCTTGGATCCACCACTAGCGTGTGACAATCACAAATCGTAATGCGCGACAGTGTCCAGGAATGCTGACGAAGAATTGAAAAAACTCTGCGTCTCTGCGTGAGACTACTTTATTCTACAAATTCCACCTCCACCTCAGCCCTCTCAAAATCCACCGCTTCGAAAAGTGGCTGTTTGCGGAACTGGAACATCTTCGCCAGGATCGAATCAGGGAACTGCTCCACGCGGTTGTTCCACTCTGCGGTGATGTCGTTGAAATACCCACGCGCGAGCGCTAGCCGTTGCTCGGTTTCCACCAGTTGCTCCTGCAGCTTGAGGAAATTACGATCGGTCTTCAACACCGGGTAGTCCTCCGCCATCATCCGTAAACGTGGAGCGATCGCACGCGGATCACTTCCGGGTTTCCCGGGCGCAGTCGATGTCGATTCCGCACGCAGCTTGGCGACTGCTGTTTGCACACCGCGCTCGTGTTCCGCGATCGCATCCACCGCCGCGACCAGCGGCGGGATGAGATCCGCGCGGCGCTTCAACTGGACATCGATCTGCGAGAACCCCTGGCGCATGCGGTTGCGGGTATCGATCATCGAGTTGTAGAGCAGGATCAGTCGTCCGCAGCCCGCGACCGCCAGGTAGCTTGCACCGCCGATGATCGCTCCGATCTCTTGGCCGAAGATCGTGCCCAAGCCAGCCGCTGCGGCCGTGCCCGCCACCCACCAGAGCACCGCCGAGGTGCCGAGCCGGCGCCGCACTTGCTTCTCGCTCTCCGTCGTGATGAGGAATAGTGGTGCCGCCTCGTGCAGGGCGATTTCGGCGGCGACGATATCGCTGCGCTCGCGCGCCTTGCCGACGACATACAGTTCCTCGTGCAACACGATGGCGGTCTCACTGAAGTGGCGTTGGCCAGTCGAGTCCGTCACGCCACTTGTGGGGCCTTTCTCATAGTAGAGCGGGTTGCCGCGTCCGCAGTGCTGGTTGAAGACCGAGATCCCGCGCACGTCAGCCCCGTCCGGTCGCACCAGCAGAAAACCGGTGTCATCGTTCAGGTAAAATGGTTGGGATTCGCCACCTGATGCCACCGTAGACCATCCGCTCTTGCGCACGCGGCGCGTTTTCCGTCGGCCCTTGCTGTCGGTGTAGCTCTCGGTCTCCCAGCGCTCCCACTGCTCGCTGACATTCCAGGTGTAGTGCACCGCCGCCGCCTCCGCGAGGAAGGTCGCCAGTGGTGCGCTACTCTCAGCGGTGCCCTTTAGTTCAACCAGTCCGATGAACACTCCCTGGGTGGCAGAGGTTGGCAGAGCCTCTAGCAGGCGACGTTTCTTCTGCGAGCGATAACTGGCGATGAGACTACCGATGACGAGTGCCGTGGCGAGCACGCAGGCGATGATGAGTGGAGGCTCCATGGAGAAAAGACAGCCCGGCGAGCATAGCGCCTAGTGCCGGGTCCGTCTAGTTGCGTGGGGTCGGGATTGCGGGACGTTTTTCTTGCCGCTCTGGGCGGGTATACTATCCTTACGATCGCGCCTGCTGTCCGCTCCCATTCTACCGATTTCTATGCCATACAGAATTTTCACCCTTTTCCTCTGCCTGTTTGGGTTCGCGAGCGTAAATCTCCACGCGGTTGAGGAAGCTAACCCGATCAGCTACTACGAACAGATCCGGCCGGTGTTCCAGGCGAACTGCGTCGGTTGCCACCAACCATCCAAGAACGCTGGCGGCTACGTGATGACCGATTTTGTGCGCATGTTAGCAGGCGGC
>JBLHKE010000051.1:0-18468 GCA_047619485.1 Verrucomicrobiales bacterium
GCCACGCCTGCAAGTGGATCGATTGGATTTCATCCCGCGACATCCACTATTCGAAAAAAGGCGTGTTGAAGGCGTGTTTCTTCTTTCGTCTTCTTCATAACCCATTGATTATCAATGGTGATTTTTCTCAGACAGGGGTTCGCCTCCCCTCGCCTCCACTTAATCATTAAAAATGAGTAAGTTACGACTTGAAAGGCGGAGGGGGGATATCCCCTAGCCTCTAGGGGAATTCCAAGTTCTGCTTCCCGGTATTCACTTGGATTACGATTGAGTAAAAAGTGTTCAGAGGATCAATTTTTTCCAAAGAGACGTGTGCTAGGCGTGTTGCAACGACCGACTTGATGGGAACCGGAATCCGTGAGCAGCCTCGGGATTGGTGGCCTGAATCTTCATCGGTAGAGCCGGGCGCGATCCGTGAGAATTTCAATGTCCTTTCCCAGCTCCCGGAGCGTGTAGCTGAGATTGGTCTTCGCCTAGCGGGGGAACCGATCCAGGATCATCTGCAGGCGCTGGCGACGAGCTGGAGCTTGTTTGTCGAGTGGGCTTACCTTTTTTTCCTGGTGCGGGTCGTGTTCTACATCGTGGAAGTTCCCTTCGGTATCCACCAGATGATGCCAGTCGCGCACCATTCGAAAGTCGCCAACTTCGGAGTAGATCCAATTGCGCTTCTCGAACGGATCGTCGCTGCCGCGCAGGCTGGGAATCATCGTTCTACCGTCCAATTTCAAATCCTTGGGAACATCGATGCCTGCCAGGCTCAGCACTGTCGGAAAGAGGTCAGACAGATCGATGAGATCTTTGCTTACGCGATCCCCTTTGGTCAGAAACGGAGCGCGCACAATGAATGGGACGTGAGCTCCGGTGTCCGCCTTGGAATCTCCATTCCCGTGATCACTTGTGACGACGATCATGGTGTTGTCCTTCAATCCCTTTGCGTCGATGGCTGTTACCAGCTTGCCGACTAGGCGGTCAGCGTCCGCGTCCTCGGTATCGACTATATGGAGGAGAAGAAACGGTGCTCCCTTTTTGGATTGTTCGATGAATGCTAGACTCTTGGCGGTATCGTCACCACCGGTCGCCACCCGATACCCAGCCTTTTCGAGCAGACTTGGAAACAAGGGCGTCTCAGCGTCGTGCCAAGGGTATCGGCCAGTTAGAACTGTCCTCCGACTGAGCTTGCTATCGAGCATGCCCCACGCGGTTGCGTAGCGAACCCCCTGTTTTGCTAGACGGTCGATGTTGGGTGAGGAGTTTTTTCCGCCATAGCAACCCAAACGTTCGCGCGCCAATTCCTTGGCGACGACGAGCACGATGTTCGGTCGCTTGTCGTCTTCAGCCGGGGCCGAGCAGATCGACGCCAAGAGGCACATGAGTATGATAGCTTGGATCCTCATTTGCTCTGAAAGGTTTCGCTCGCGACGATCTGATGGACTAGTTCCCGTAGCCCGAAACCGCGCTTCGGCATCTGTGCGACGATCCGGTCAATGTCTTCGCGGTCGGTGAAGCTCAAGCGGCGGCCGAGTGCGTAGACGAAAAGTTTCTCAGTGAGGCAGCGGCTGAATTGATCCGGGCGATCGAGCAGATATTTCCGAACCCCGTCCGATCCGCCGATACGTGTGCCGTCGGCCATCTCCCCCGAAGGATCGATCTGCGATTTCTTGGAATATTGCTCCCGCCAAACGCCGACGTGATCAAAATTCTCCATTGCTAGGCCGAGCGGATCGATGCGGCGGTGGCATTCGAAACAGGTCGGGTTGTCGCGGTGCCTCTCCATCAGTTCGGGCATCGTGTTGAGCCCACGTGTGTCTGGTTCGATCGGTTCGACGTCTGGCGGCGGTGGTGGCGGTGGCGTTCCTAGCAGGTTTTCCAAGATCCAGACGCCACGCATCACCGGTTGAGTCTCGATGCCATTGGAAGTCGCCGTCAGGATGCTGCCGTGCCCGAGCAGACCGCCTCGATGGTGATCCGGTTTCAGCGAGATCTTCTGGAACTCATCTGACCCCACGCCCGGGATCCCGTAATGTCGTGCGAGGGCAGCATTGGCGAAGGTGTAGTCGGCATTGACGAATTCCAAAATACTGCGATCCCCGGCGAGAATGTGTTGAAACAAGCGGTGCGTTTCTTCGCGCATCGCACTCTCCAAATCGTCCTCGTAATAGCTGCGGTTCTTCTCCGGATCGGGCGGCATTTCGCCGAGCTTGCGCAATCCGAGCCACTGGCCAGCGAAGTTCTCGACGAAGGCGGTCGATCTTGGATCCTGCAACAGGCGCTCGACTTGTTTGCGCAGCACCGCTGGCTCGTCGAGCGGCGCATTGAGCAGCTCGGCATCCGGCATCGAACTCCACAGAAAGTAGGAGAGCCGTGAGGCGAGTTCATGTTGGCTGAGATCCCCCGCGCCAGCCTCCGCGAGGTAGATGAAATTTGGCGATGTCAGGATCGCTCGCACACCATACTTCGCGGATGCCCAGAAATCTTTCTTCTCCTCGAGATGACGCCTCGCGAGGGACAGGTATGGCAGCAATTCGGCGGAGACGACAGGACGGCGAAATGCGCTAGCTGCGATCCTCGTCAGCGAGGCGTCAAGGTAGCTGGCGTCAGGTTTTTTAGGTGGGTCTGGGAAATACCGAGCGAAACCGGGTGGCGGCCAATCATCGTAGAACGGGCCCTCGATCTCGAGCTCGTAGACGTGAAGTTCCGGCCCGGAGCCGATGTACATCTCCGGCGGATTTCGCAGCGGGTAGATGGCGTCGTCGGTGTACTTTGGAAGCACCTTGCGCATGATGCGCTTGAACGAACCGTTCGGGCCGTTCGCCCAGTGGAGGTTGAAATTGAACCCCTGGTCGAGCCACACGCGATGCTCGATCGCAATGACCTTGTCGTCCGGGATCTCGAACTCGCCAATGGTGCGATGCGCGGTCGCCCCGAACTCGCGCGAGTCGATGCTGATCGAGAGGCGCATCGGCTGGTCGGAATTGTAGCGCAGGTCTTCGTCCTTGTAGCGCGACTTGCGCTGGTGGGCGAGTGCCTTGACGCGGATCACATACTCACCATCAGCCGGCACACCGCGCTTGCGTAGCCGCGCCAGGTTGAGCGACTGGCGGAGCTTGATGGTCATGCGTGCCACCTCGGGACGGAAACCGCGCATGGTGCCACCTATCTCCTCCCCTTTCGCAACTAAGTGAATCTTCTCCGGCCGCGGCCCGGGACGGATCGCTTTGTCGGCCACCTTGCGCGCTGCCTCGAGGTAGTTCTGCAAGAGGTAGTCAGACGTCACCAATCCCTCGCCGACGTTGTCGAATCCCTCCACCGAGTCGTCGGGCGGAAACGTGATGGTCGGATCGAAATCGACCATTTTGAGCGAAAATAGATCGCGGATCGTGTTACGGTATTCGGAGCGGTTGAGCCGCCGCAGCACCGCCTTGCCAGAGTTCTCGCGGGCGGCATCGCGCGCGTGCTGGAGAGTTTCGGTGAGCTCGGCGACGATCGCTTTCAACTCATCGCCCGACGGTTGCTTCTTCTCCTCCGGCGGCATCTCGCCGAGGTTGAGTTGGTCGAGGATCTCTTGGAGGGTTTCGGCCTCGTCGAGGTTTTCCCGATCGCCACTGAGCAGGTCGAAGCGGCGGTCGCCTTTTTGCTTTTCCGCGCCGTGGCACTGGATGCAGTAGGTCTGCAGGAACGGCTTGAGCTCGACTTCGGCGACGCCACGGGTGGCCGAGATCACCAACAGTAGCGAGCCCACGAGGTATTTTAGATAGCTCAAGACAGCAAATCGTTGAGGTTGCCCTTGCTGCTCGAAAACCGATCCCGCTCCAGCCCGAGCTGCTGGAGGATGGTCACGAACAGATCCGACAGTGGACGCCCGTCGCGCCCCTTGCGTTCGAAGCGGTGGTGCTGCCCGTGTTTCATCCCGCCGCCCGCCGCGATGATCGGCAGGTTGCGGCTCGAGTGCGAGCTGGCGTTGCCCATGCCGCTGCCGAACAGGACTGCGGTCGTGTCGAGCAGCGGACGGCCCTCGGCGTCTTTGGTCGATTTGAGTTTGGCTAGGAACCCAGCGAACTGCTGCGCATAGAAGGTCTCGATGATCGCCAGCTGCTTCACCAGGTCCGGGCGTTTACCGTGGTGGGTGAGCGAATGGTAACCCAGCGTGATCCCCTCAAATGGGAACAGCCGGTTTCCGCCGGGGTGGCCGTAGGTGATGACCCGGGTCGAATTTGTCTGCAGGGCCAAGACCATCAGGTCGTAGAAAACGGCGGTGTTGTATGGGTAGGCGAGATCGACTTCCAGTTCGTCGTCGTCCCCACCGGTGATGACGGTGTCCTTCACCTTCGGTTTGGCGACATCCAGCCAGTTTCCTTGTCGCTGGAGTTTGAGTTCGACCTCGCGGATCGAGTTCAGATATTCGCCGAGCTTTCCCTGATCGGATTTCGAGAGTCGCTTCTCCAAGCGCTTCGCATCCTCGAGAACCACATCCAAAATGCTGGCGTCCTCATCAAGAAACTGCCGAGTCTTGGCTTTCGTCTTGGCTGGCTCGTCGAGGAACAGCTTGCCGAACACGCGCCTGGGATCGCCATCCGTGGGGCGTTGGATCCCCGCGCGCGACCAGGAGAATCCGCCGGAGCCTAGCTGGAGCGATGGGAAGCGCGTCTCCCTTCCCAACTTCTCGGCGAGGAGTTGATCGAGGGACAACATCTGTTGCGGATCGCGCACGTCCTTGATCTCGCGACCGTTGAGGAAAGTGTTGCTACAGCCATGCCCGCCGCCGACGTCTGGGTGATCAAGGTTGGTGAAGATGCTCAGGTCCTTACGGTGTCCTTCGAGGGGCTTCAGCAACGCCGGCATTGCGTAGTCCGCGCCGGTCTCATCGGGAAAAAATCCGCCGGGATACATACCGTAGTTGGGCGACACACAGACAAACCGCTCCGCCTCTGCTGATGCCGATTCTTTCGGTGCGGCAAAGGTCTCGAATCGCGGTAGGGCGAGCGAGACGCCAACGCCTCGCAGGAAAGTTCTTCGGTTAGTGTTGTTCATTTTCAATATCTCTCAACCAATCGGTGGGAGCTGTCGGTCCCGGCGACGAGGTTCGTCAAGATTCGCGCTACCGGAGGAACTCTTGTACCGGCCGCTCGCCCTAATCTGTTACAGAAAACTCAAGAAATGTTCTGCTTGGTTGGCGGTGACCTCTGAAATCGAGGTTTTCTCCCGCTCCGGAAACGTACGGGTCAGCAATGGGTGCTGTCACCCTTCCGGGATGGTGCGACCACAGATTAGTCCGTGATCTGACAATCGACTGAAGGTCGAAAAAGGCGTGTGGTAGCCGTGTGATTAGCAGAAATTCAAACATAACTCGTTGATACTAAGTAATTCGATGAGGGTTCAACTCCCCTCGCCTCCACTTAAATAATTCACATTAAACGGGTTACGACCCGTAAAACAAGGGGCGCAAGTCCCCCCGCCTCTTAGACTCAGGCAAGTTCTTCACCCGGTAACTTTGGGATGGCGATTGAGATAAGGCTCAATCTGGGAGCAGGTTTCGCCCCAAAAGGCGTGTGGAGAATCCAAGCGCTAAATATTCGAGATCTGGATTTTGCGCAGCGGTGTTACTCTTCACCGGTGCTAGGAGATTACGTTTCTCCTAACCAATGCAGCGAATCCGGAACACCGCTGCAGGCATGCCCCAAGTGCCTAGAATCCGTAGAACCAAACGGTTCGTTGTCAGCGGTTTCTCTAAGTGTAGCTCATACCGCCCGCTTCGGTGGTTGCGAACCTTACAAACTGTACGCTTTTCGCTATCGATGATGTCAAAGTCTCTGATTAGGAATGGCACAACTTCCTCTGGATGCGTCATCAGAACACTCTCCATTGGGTGATCCCAGTCAGCATCTAACTCGATGATCAAGCGGTTCATTGTTACCGGCCGCTCCCAACTCAAGATCAATTCGGGCTGGGGGTCGTCGCTCGCAGCAACCCATGCGTTTGGCGCCTCGACCGGACGCGATGGACCGGTGAGAACATTCTCTGGCCGGAACATTGAGACCGGTGGATCCACCGTGATGGCAAGGTTCCTTCCTTCGGGACGGCGTTTCGGCAGCCAGAACTCGAAGTCGTCGATGCCGATGCCAACTGGCGGCTCTTGCCGAGCTGAGGTCGCAACTGCCTTGTTGTAGGCATTCGAAAGTCCGAGCACACCAGTCAGACGTTCGCCGCTCACCCTAACTCTGACAGCAGGGTCCTCACAGATGGTGACGAAATGATAACCCGGACGCTCGACCGGACTGAGGAAGCTCGCTTTTATTGTGGACTGGCCTGCTTCGAACGGGATCTCAAGCGCCTCGATTAACTCGTCTGGGGTAAAATTTCCGGGTCGCTTGGAGCGGCGCAGCTCGATCCTCAGGGCACCTTTTTGTTCGGCGTTGATCTCGAACTCGAAAGCTGGCTTGGTTTCGGCGGCGAGCGGGAGAAGCATCGCCCAGCCGTTGTCGAGTTGGACCCACGCCTTGTTCGGGCTCAACTCTTGTAGAACATAGTGCGATGTAGCGGTCGCAGTCGCACTGGCCGCCAGATCGTTGCCATCTTGAGGATCACAGCTAGGCAAAAATTGCCCCACGCGTGAAAGTCGCCGCTGCAGATCTGCAATCTCGCCACCGATAGCCCTCGGCAGAAGTCCCCTCTCCCGGCAGAGGGCGGCCGCTACGGCGACCGCCTGCCCCCCCGCAGCGCAAGTTGCCATCACCCGTGTTGACCCGAAGGCGACATGGCTGGCGCTGATGATGCGCCCGGCAAGAAACAGATTGTCGATGTTGCGACTGTAGTAGCTGCGGTAAGGAATTCCGTAAACGCCTTTCGAGTGCCACTGCGTGCAGGCCGGGAGCTCCGAGTAAACTCCGTCTGCCGGGTGGAGGTCGAGCGCCCAGCCACCGTGCGCGACGACGTCGTCAAATTCGGTCTGCCCGACGACGTCGGATTGGCGCATGATGTAATCGCCTTCAAAGCGCCTGCTCTCGCGTTTGCCTGGAATGTGCCCCACCCACTCTAGGGTCAAAGTTTCCGCCTCGGGGAAATCACCCGAGTTCTTGATGTGATCCCACACGCCGTAGATGACCTTCCACAGCTCCCATTTGATGTCCTCGGTCTGGTGGACGGTGTCGAGCCGTCCGCCGTACTCGAGCCACCAGAAATTGCAGCCCTGCATGTTGGTATTGAAGCGGCGGTAGTGTTTGATCTTCGAAACGTCCGTCAGCGCCCAGCTGGGCGCGGTGTATTTGACCGGACTGCCGACGTCCTTGGTGTAAAAGTACATCGAGTGGCCGAGAAGTTCGCCGAAGCTCTCGTCGGGAGCGAAGCCCTCACCGAACTCGTCCTTCGACTCAGCACCCATCCGGAATGCCGCGCCAGCCATGAAACCGACGACGCCGTCGCCCGAGGCGTCACAGAAAAGGGGGGCACGCAGAAGATAGCGGGTCGAGTTCTGCGAGCAGAACGCGTGGACGGCAGAGATCGAATCCGGCCCGTCCTTGTCGAGGTCGAACGCCGCAGTGTTGAGCAGCAGCGTGATCTTGGGTTCTTCGACGCACTTCTCAAGGATGATCGTGTCGAGGATCAGCGGGTTTCCCTGGCGGTTGCGAAAAAGGTTCTCCTCGAGGATCTCGTTGATCACGCCGCCCTCGCGCGCCCAGCGGTTGTTGTTGCCCATGTGCGAAGTCGCGCCGAGGACCCACAGGCGCACCTCGCTGGATGCGTTGCCGCCAAGCACTGGCCGATCTTGTACCAGAACAACCTCCAAGCCCTCGCGGGCGGCGGTGATCGCGCAGCAGGTTCCCGCCAAGCCACCGCCGACGATGACGAGATCGGCGTCGAGCTCGACAGCATTGAGGGCGCGTTTATTTCCGCTTGGTGGTTCTTCGATCATTCTGAAAATTCGTTGGGCTTCTGCCCGGAAAGTTTGAGCGTTACGGCCGACACCACACCGAGCGCTGCCGCGAACGCCAACAGCGCGCCTCGGCTCTGCTCGTTCACCAGCGTCAGCACGAACATCATCAGGCTACACGCAGCCATGCACCAACCAACCACCAAGGCCGGGACTCGGCTGGATTTTGGATCTTGTTCTCCCGTGTCCTTGTCGAGCGCTTCGACGCGCGCCCAACCAGGGGACTCGCGCCGCGCTAAGGCCACCGTCGCCGCGGTCACCAGCAGGGGCAAAACGACACCGATGAAGGTTTCTACGAGCTTGCTGTTCGCATTGAGCCAACCGATCAAACCGGCATCGCCAGCGGGCATGGCGAAGCGGAAGGCGAGACCTAGCGGAAAGCACAGGCCGACCGTCCACCAGAGGGCCCGGGTCGGAACTTTGCGGTTGAACAAACCCCACAAGCACGGCGCAAGCAGCGGCACGACCATCAATTCGGTCACCGCAATAACGACCCTCTCCGCCCCGCCCAGAAACGGGATACCGAGTGCAATCCCGCTGATGACGATCCCTAACAGAACCGTAAATACCCTCCCGGCACGCACCAATTGGCGGTCATCAAGCCCCGGGCGTAGCCGGCCATAGATATCGTTGGTGAGCACACTGGAGAACACATTCAGCTGGGTGCTGACGAGGCTGGCCGTGGCCGAAAACATCGCCGCCATCATCAGGCCGACCATGCCCACCGGCAACACAGATTGGCAACTTAGGATGTAGGCATTCTCAGCGAGCGCCGTGATTTCAGCCTCGCTCGCACCCTCGGGGATCGGGTTGCGCAAGCGCCAAAGCAACGGTGGGGCGAGCCATAGAAATGGGCTGACAAGGTAGAGCACGCCGAACAAATAGTTCGCCTTGCGCGCGTCCTTCGCGGTCGGCACACACAGGCTGCGCTGCACGAACGCCCACTCGGCCCCGATCATGAAATAGTGGATCGCAAGCCAGCCGATGAGGAAAAACCAGGTGTACTTCGGACCAGATGTGAGCGAAAAGAATCCCTCCGGCGCATTTTGAAAAATCGGTCCAGGATCCCCGATCTGCATCAGCGTGAGAACGACGACGAAAATCACCGAGAGGTTCAGAATGATGAACTGCAGGACGTCAGTCATCAGCACCGCCCACAGACCGCCCATCATCGTGTAGACCACGATGATCACGCCGAAGGTGACGATCGCAATCCCGAGCCACTTGTCCGCGGACTGATTTCCTCCGGTCGCCGCGACCATCAAACGGGCGATCGCATACAAAGCTCCCGCGGATCCCACCACGCGCAAAGTCATGAGCATCCACGTGTAAAAATGTAGCGCAGCTCCGCCGAAGCGGCGCTCGACGAACTCCGCAGGCGTGCGGACGCCGATCTCTTTCCACCGGCCAGCGACGAAGCGCCCAACAAGCAGGGCCGCAATTCCGTACATTAGATTGATCATCACCGCCACCAACCCGTGCTTGAACGCCACACCGCCCCACACGACGAAGGTGTTCGCAGAGAACATCGTCATGAAGGCGCTCAGCCCGCTGGTCCACCACGGCGATTTTCCACCCGCCGAAAAGAAGTCCGACGAGTTTTTTACCATCCGGCCAAGCAGGATTCCAAGGAGAACCGTGCCGGCCAGATAGGCGCTCAGAACGATCCAGTCAGCGCTGTGCATGATTTGATCGAAGCGATAAAACGCTTCTCTCGCCCGCATTAGGCGTCCTGGTGATGGTTCTGGTCATTCGTTTTTCAGCGTACACAAACTTGCGCAAATTTGAAACTATATTACGTATTATTCCACCTCGATGAACCGCTAATTAGAGCCAGAGTCGACCAGCAAATTTCACTCTGCGATTTACATTCTAGGTTTATAAACCATTCTCATCCCCAATGGAAATACGCCATATCGGCCTCATGATCGAATCGTTGAGCGGATACGGCTCGCCGATTCTCAAAGGCATCAGTCGTTACGCACAGCAGAAGAACGATTGGAGAATCGCCTTCTTCGATCGGGAACGGCGCGAGCTGGCTGACCTGCTAGCAAGCTGGGAGGGCGACGGGATTATCTGCACTGCGGTCGATCAGCGCTTTGGCGACGCCGCCCTGGGGCGGAAGATCCCAGTGGTTAACGTCGCAGCCCTAATCGATGAACCAAAACTGCTCACGGTAATCGGTGACGACCACGCCGCCGGGCGCATGGGAGCCGAGTTTTTTCTGGATCGCGGCTTCCAGAACTTTGGATTTATCAGACGACGCGACAGTAGCCGCTATGCGAAAAACCGCTCCGATGGGTTCTCTGATCGATTGGCGGAAAATGGGTTCAAGGCGGAGTCGATCTCGCTTTCTCAGGGAAATGCAGACAGCGAACTCGTAGAATGGATCGGATCCCTACCTCGCCCCCTGGCATTGTTGGGAGCAATCGACCGGCTCGGGGCGACAGCGCTCGAGGCGTGCTGGAAACTCGACCTAAAGGTTCCGGAAGAGGTTGCGGTACTCGGGATCGGAAATCACGAGCAGATGTGCGAGCTGTGTTCTCCAAACCTGTCGAGCGTCCACCTGGACATGGAACGCCGCGGCTACGAAGCGGCCGCGCTCCTGGATCGGACACTGAACAACGAGCCGCGACCAGAGGAAGCGATCCTGATTCAGCCTGCCCACGTCGTGGAGCGCCATTCGACCGATATTTTCGCCTTCGAGGACGACGATCTGGTCAGTGCGCTGAGGTTCATCCGCGACGGCGCAACGAAGACGATACGAGTCAGCGACGTGGTTGCAGTGACCAAACTCTCGCGGCGCTCGCTCGAGGGGCGCTTCGCAAAGCACCTCGACCGGACGATCCATGAGGAGATCTGGCGATCGCACTTCGACCTCGCCCAGCGCATGCTCACCTCGTCCGATCTGGGATTGCAAGAAGTGGCGGAACGCTCCGGTTTCCGCACCGCCAGCTCGCTCATCAATCTGTTCGGCAAACACAAGGGCATGACGCCGAAGGAATATCGGATCGCCAACCGGCGCTGAAAAATACTGGCACCTGTCGGATCAGAGCTCCAATGCCACGATCCCTCGCTTCACTTCCGTGGTCGCGGTCTGGGTTCGGTCGTTTACACCCAGTTTGGTGAAGATGCGTGAATCTGCCGGGGAGAGTGGGGCACAATGCCTTGACGAATATTCAGATTCAGCATATAATTAACATTGAATTCACTGTTAAGCCATGGTCAAAGCCACCTCTATCAAGCCCCTCTCGGATTTCGTTCGCAATACCAAGTCCCATATCGAGACCCTGAAATCGTCCTCAGAACCTGAAATTCTGACGGTCAATGGTGAAGCCACCATTGTCGTACAAGACGTTGAATCCTACGAGCGGATGGCCATGCTGGCCGACCAGGCGCGTCAGGATGCTCGGCTACAGGCCGCGATGGAGTATTTCCAAAAGGGCGGGCAGGGAATCAAGGCAGACGACGTGTTCGCCTCTCTTGAGAAAAAATATCTCTAACGCATGCAGAAATACGGGATCGTTTTCGCGCCGACCGCTGCCGAGGATCTTGATAAGATTCTCGCTTGGCTCACCGAGGAAGCTCCGGAGAAAGTCGAAGAATGGTTCGCGGCGCTCAAAGAAGATATTAATTCCCTCTCACAGATGCCGGAACGTTGCCCCCTCGCCCCAGAAAACGGAATGTGGGGAGACGAGGTGATCCGCCAATTTTTGTTCCAGCAATATCCGTCCAAATACCGCATTCTGTTTACCATCAACGGCGAGAGTGTCCGCATCCTCAATGTCCGCCACGGGGCGCGACGGTTTCTGCACGAGGAGTAGGGGAATCATTCATACGCCTCAGAACGACTGGATGCCCCGTGCGATCTCGTGGACAGTGATAAGACAGATCCTCACTCGCCGCCGGCAAGTTCGTAGCGACCGTCAGGGGCGATGGGAAAGCGGATTGCTCCAGTGGCGGGATCCGATGAGAACGGGATCGATTTCCCGTTCGTGGTGTCAGTGATCGACAGCGTCTTCGCGTTCCACGCGCGGTTGTTGTTGACGACCGTGCAGGTGGATTTCCCGTCAGGGAACGTGAACTTGTAGATTGAACCTCCGGTTGCGATCGGGAGAACGACTGCCTCAAGCCGGCTAGTTTCGTTCTGGCGCGATACAAACACGCCTTTGCCACCCACGAAAAGCGGTGTCTTGGTGAGCGGCATGTCGAAATTCTTGAGTGTGGTTGGCCCGCTGTAGGCTTTGCCCGTTTCGAAATCGATCCACGTTCCGGCGGGCAGGTAGATGTCCATGCGGTTTGATTTCCCGTAGTTCGCATGCAGTAGCGGTGCGGCCAGCAACGAGGGGCCGATCATCCATTCGAATTGCTGCTTCGATTTGCTGGCGAGGTCGTAAGTTGCGGCATCGGTGGGAAAGGCGATGGGAAGGGGCGTCATGGTGTGCGGATATCCAGTTAGATGGCTATCGACTGCGGCACTGTGCATGTAGGGTCCGAGCTCATGGTGCAGGTCGGCCACCTTTTTGAAGATAGCCTCGTTTTTGACTGACCACTTACGGTTCCATGGGCTGTCGGAAACCGCCATGCCAGCAGTGAGGGCGAGAAGCCAAGAATGCCGCAGGGTCGCTTTCACATTGGAAACTGATGAAAAACCTGCCGTGTCCGAGTAGACGTTGGGCGCAGCGGAAGCGGCGTACTGAAGGTAGTTGATGGGGCAGCGCAAGGTCATGCTGCTCGGGCCACTGGTATCATTTACCCGGGTGAGTGTCCCGGGTGACGAGTAGGCTCCGCAACGGGCCATCACCAGATCACCTCCCTCAGAAATGGCACGCATAGGGGTATTGTAGATGGTGTGATCGGGGGTCGCCATCATCGTGTCCTCCTTCACCCCATCCACCCCCCACTGATCGTAGAGTTCTTTGAACCAAGACGCCGCTCCCGGGACGTTGCCGTCGAGAAGATAACAGGAGGCAATTGGATATGTCGTGGAAGATTTCTCCACGGCTTTTCCGGAGACGCCTTTCAGGAAATACCCCTTGTCCAGGCCCTCCTGCGAATTCGGACTCGTCTTATAGATTGTTGCCCCGGACTGACCGCGTTTAGTCGGTTGAAAGGGACCACCCAGCTTTACGAAATTCGTGCGCTGCCCGATCAACCAGCGGATCTTTCGTTCCGCCATCCAGTCGCCCAGATTGGGCGGCAGGGGCGCTTCACTCTCCGGGAATTTGGTGAGGTCGAAGCGCCCGAAGCCTACCGTGGTTTGTCCCTTTTCCCAGAACCCCGAACCGGTCACCGCCCAGCGAATCTTATAGCCCCGATCGAGGAATCCCCTGATCGCCTTCCGGCAGGTTTCATCCGATGTGTTCCATTTCAAGAGAGCCCACGACTCCCATCCCAATTCGAACCCATCCATCTTCGGCGCCACTCCCGGATAACCCTCCGCAATACGCGTTGCCCGGTAGGCCGCATAGATTTCTTCCATCGAGCCGACGTAAAAATAGAATCTCTGCACCGAAGCTGACGCGTTGCCCATCTCGTAGAACTTTGGACCGATGCCCACTGATCCACCCCGCCGGTCGAAGCAGGCTCCCGCCACGCCTCTCTCCGGAAAGACGAGAAAGCTCGAAAGCCACCGATGCCGATGTCCATCGTGTCCAATCGCATAGGATTTCTGAACCTTTCCCAAATTGGCATTCGAGCCGTAGGAGCCGCGATCGCCCAAACCGTATGCCGCCCCTGGGGAACCCACCCTTACCTTGATTGGACCCGAAAGATCATTCTCCAACCTTACCAAAAGTTCGATCGTATGATCCGTGGCGACGATTTTGACCATGGCTGTCTGTGCGTTGCCGTTGGTCAGCCGGTAGGTGGTGGTCTGAGCCGCCTGACTCAGCTTTTCTGATTTTGTGACCGGGCTGCCGAGAAATGAGAGGCCGCTCGTTGCGTGGGGAGGCAAAACAACTTTTTCTCCCGCGGTGACTCCGATCCTGAACCCCGGATCAGCGATCTTGATCGTGTAGTATGAAGTCGTGATTTCCTCATCTGCCGCCGGACAGAGCGAACGACAGACAAGGAAGACCAGTGCTATGAGGAATTTAGAGACTCGCATCGATTTCGGCGTTGATTACTTCGAAAAGTAGGCCTGATATCCAACCGGACAAACGAAACGCGGGGAACCAGGCATCGCCAGATTCCCCGCGCAAGTGAGTTGCTTGGGCGAAGTCTAACCGCTATTTCCTACGGCGACGCAGCAGGAATGCCATGCCACCGAGGCTAAAGAGGAGGCCAGTGCTCGGCTCGGGGACGGCCGTGAAGTCCACGTTCAGGTTCGGTCCGATGTTGCCTCCGGGACCACCCTGATCCATCCCCTCGAAACCGAAGAAGTTGCGCGCGCCGGTGGCGATGGCGTCAGGCGACGTCACGCCGAAGGTGAGCTTCGAGCTGCCGGCAGTCACTGCCGCCTGAATCGCGGCGGTGACGTCCCAGTCTACCTGTTGGTTGATGGCCATCGTGTCAAGGTTGAGGGTAACGGTCGAGATCGTCGCCCCGTAGAGCCCGCTGATGTTGGTGAAGGTCGCGGCAAGACCACCGACATCGGTGTTTGCGTTGTTTCCAAAACCTCCTCCGTATCCGGTGATTTCGTCGAGACTCGTCAGGTTGAGCCCGATGCTGTTCGCGTCTGTCGTGCTCGGACCATTGGCGTCGAACGTATTTCCTCCTTCACTCCACAGCGAAACCGTTGCCGAGTTGATGGTGTCGCCGACCGAGAAACCCGACAGATCGTATGCGACATAAGCACGGAAATCTTGTGATCCGGCAGTGCCAATAAACGCAGTCTCTCCGCCATGCCTATTCCCCGCGTTGTCGTCTCGGATCCAGCCATAGGCTAGCACCTCACTAGTGATTGCGTTTCCGCTCTGGCTTCCCAGATCGACGGTGGCCGCGTGAATTGGCAGGGCGAGAGCCATGCTGGAGAGGATCAAGAATTTCGATTTCATAGTGTGGTATTTGGTTGATGAGCGTGTGGAATTTTCCCCGGGGATTAAAAGCCTGATTTGATTCTGCGCAATTTGACAGTTTTATTCATTTTCGTCACCTAATACAAATGTATGAGGCTGCATTTCTTTGGGCGTTACTCAGGAACCCCCACACGGATGCGTAAAAACCTGCGGAAATCGTCCTCTTCCACTGGTTGTGAGTCCCTCAGCACGGCTTGCTCGATCCCATCTGCCACCGCGCCGTCGCTGACAGCACTGAGCGGCGACGCCTCCCACACAACGAGATCACTTCCGACCAAAAGTTCATACACGATCCCAACGGCCCCCTCCGGACGCTCAAAACGGATCGCGGGATAGCGATCGTCGCCTTCGGTCACCCAGACGAACTCCAGCTCCGGGACGTCAGCGAGCTGCGCCTCGGTTGCCAGAGCCCATTCCAAAAAGTTCGATCTCTCATCGCGATCGGGATCGCTATCTGGTCCAGAGATCAGTGGGTTCATCAGCTGCCCTGCGGTGAACTCGCTGTGTCGCCAGGCTTCGAACGAGCCAGGCAAAACTAACTCCGCGGTTCCCGGCGTTCCTCCACCAACCGCCCCGGCTGTCCAGTTGGCTGCCAGTGCGTGATCGGGCACATCTAAAGGATTCACCAATACGAGCGCTGGCCCAGAGCCATCTGCCGCATCCGGCCATGGGCTCGCGTCAGTGTAGGCCCACTCGTGAATCGGATTGCTGCCGGCGAACGAGAGAGCCACGGGCTCTC
The DNA here is from genome assembly GCA_047619485.1 of Verrucomicrobiales bacterium. Classification (GTDB taxonomy): domain Bacteria; phylum Verrucomicrobiota; class Verrucomicrobiia; order Verrucomicrobiales; family DEV007; genus JBLHKE01. Next base: position 15,683 of record JBLHKE010000051.1, read on the forward strand.
CGCCGTTGGACAAGTTGCCGGAGAATTCGCCGGCCACCGGCAGACCAGCACCATAGCGCGCCTCGAAGGCCGGCAAGTTTTTGACCACAATCACGTACGCCTTGGGAGCGAGTGTAGTGATCGATCCGCTCGCGAAGGAAAATTCCACGCCGTCAGTGAACGACAGCTCGGTCAGATCCAGGCTCTGCGTTTCGCTCGTGTTCCACAGTTCGATGTACTCATAGTCGTTCTTGTCGATCGAGGCTGCCAGCTCGTCACCAATGGGAACCGGCGGGTGATACATGAATTCGGAGACGACGAGGTTGTCACGCCACAGAGCGACATCCGCAGCGCCAGCGACGAATTCCACCGGTGCCGACCAGTGGCTCCAGCGCCCGGTGTCGTCCATCATCTTGCAGCGCACGCGGTAGGTCCCGCCTGCGGTGACGCTGTCAGCGGGGATCTGGATCGCGCTGTCAAAAGCGGTGATCTCTGCGCTCTCCCAACTCGCATCGATCTCGTACTTGCCGCGCTTGGCGGGCTCAGGCATGGCACCTACCACCGGCGGCGTGTGCGCCGCAATTTCCGCCACGCGCCATTTCATCGCGCCGAACGAACCGCCCGAATCGCTGAAGGCGCTCGTTTCGAAGCTCAACCCGTTGCCGGGAAAGCCCGCCGCGCCGGTGTACTGCACCGTCGGCGTGTCGGGAATTCCGCTATCCGTGAAGCGGCTGGCGTGCAACTCCCAGCCGTTCCAGTGCTGCCAAATGCTGGTGTGCGTCGTCACCGAACCGGCACGAGGCGCGACGAAGTCTTTGAAGAAGTGTTTCATGCCCTCGAAGTCGGGGCTCACCAGAGTTCGCGAGTAACTCCACGACCCGCCGGTGCTGGTGCGCGTGGCGGGGTTGCGGAAGAAACCGCCGATGTGTGGGAAAACGCGCGTTGTCTTCGTCCGCGGGTGGTAGTTCCACATGAACTGGTCGATATCGACGATCGAGTAGGGCAGGCCGGGCGGCTCGATGACCGAGGCCAGCTCATCGATCAGCGCGCCGGTCTGTTCGCGTGTGAACAGCAGATCCTCCAGCTCGCGGACGTAGTTGTCGTAGGCGAGCTTGATCTCAGGGCGGTTCAGGCAATTGATGGCGTCGATCTTCACGTGATCCGAATTGGCGTGCAGGTAGGCATTGTCGATGTCCCAGGGAATCGGCGTCCACAGGTCGGTCGCGGAGTTGTGATACCAGTAGAAGTTCCGCGAGTCGGACATGTCGAGGTTGCTGATGATCTGGTTGACCGCGCGGAACGCGAAGTAAGCCTCGAGGTCCAGGTTCGCCTCCCACCAGGCGACGCTTTGACCCGAAGTGTCGGACGCCCGGAAGCTGCTGAGGTCCGAGCCGCTGATCGATTGCGTCGCGCTCTGGTTCTTCTTGTCACCCGATCCCTCCATTTTGTAGGTATTGCCGTCAGGTAGATCGTGTTCTTTTAAGAATCGTCCGTCGGGGAACTCAGTCGCCAGATAGAGCCCCCAGAGGTCGCCTTCGTACTGGCTTGAGGGGCTCGCCTCGACGGCATCGTCGATCACGCGAAGTTGGAAATAGTGTGTCCTGGGTGCCGGCACGCCGGCGAGATTGAAGAGTCGAAATCCCAGTGCCTCATCGATTCCCGATGAGCCGCGGTGGTTCGCGTTGTAGGGCGTCGCGCAGGCGGACAGGCTCATCACCCGCCACGGCTCGGCGTATTTTTTCCCGTAGTCGTCACGCACCTCGAACTCGTGGCCGCGGTTGAAGAAGAACTTCCATTTGTTTTTCCCCGACAAGTAGGTCGAGCCTTGCCCGCGGATTTTGAACTCGATGTGCTCGTAGACTTCGCCGTCGTAGACCAGCGTGCCTTTGAAGCGCGTGTTTCCGAATGACGAGTTGTACTGGCAATTCGTCACGTCGATCGGTCGTGCGATGAGATGGTACGGACGCATCGAGCCCATGACGTCAGAGGAGAACGAGGTCGCGGCACCGCCATTGTTGGCGCCGGACCAGGCCGGGACGCCATCGTAGACAAACAGCGCAAAATTCGGCTGCGGATCGTCCGAGTACGGGACGGTAATACTTTGTGACGCACCATCCGTCGCGCGAACGCGGTAGCGGATCAGGTTCCGGTGGCTCCGGGTGCTGGCCGGCAACTGTGCGCTGAAGATAGAATCCCCTGCTACCAGATCTCCCGCGGCGCCCGTGTCATTCATCGGGACAGAGATCCAGTTGTTGTAAGCCGCATCGTTGATTCGGACGTAGTTGCCGGGCGCGACGATTTGGTAGAGGAGGTTCACCGATGTGACCAAATCTACGTCAGTGATTTTCGCAGTCACAGTGACAGCATCAGTCGCAGTCGGCTGTTTGGGAGTGTGCTGGACCTGGCGGATCTGCGGCGGTAGATTACTGACAAGAACGCCAACATTGGCAGCTCCCGGCGTCGGTGACGCACTCCGCCAGCTTCCCCCGAGGTCGTTGTCGAGTCCGGCGTGAACCAACTGCATCGAATGCCCGCTGCCGTCTCCGCTCGGGCCATCGCCGACAGTCGGCCAAGGGAAACCATGGCCGTAGTCCACCCCGTCGATCTTCAGGCCAGTCGCATCGTGCAGTTCGATGCTCTCCCCGTCGTTGTTCAACCCGCCGACAAACGGTCCATAGATGAGTGTGGGATTGGTGCCGTATTTCGCAGCGACGCTGGTGGTCGGCGATTCCGTCCTCAGGCTCGCGTCCTCAGTGACAACGAGGTATTCCCCAGAGCCGATCATTGTTCCGGCCGGAAAAGTGAAA
>JBLHKE010000052.1:0-18396 GCA_047619485.1 Verrucomicrobiales bacterium
ACGCCGGCTGGCTCGATGTGTTCCATGATGGCGCCGAGGACTGAGGTGTCGCCGTCGGAGATGACGTCGACGTCGATTTCGATGGCGTCTTCTAGGAACCGATCAACAAGGACTGGGCGGTCGGGGCTGGCGTCGACTGCTGTACGCATGTAGGTGCGCAGGTGCTCGTCGTCGTGGACGATCATCATGGCACGACCGCCTAGGACGAAGCTCGGGCGGACGAGGACGGGGTAGCCGATGCGTTGTGCGATGATGACGGCTTCGTCTTCGCTGACGGCGGTGCCAGCTTCGGCTTGTTTTAGGCCAAGCTTGTCTAACAGTGCGCTAAAGTATTTACGGTCTTCGGCTTGTTCGATGCTTTTCGGGCTGGTACCGATGATGGGGACGCCGTTTTCTTCTAGGGCGGCGGCTAGGTTGAGTGGTGTCTGGCCGCCGAATTGGACGATGGCGCCCCAGCAGTTTTCTTGCTCGTGGATGTTGAGGACATCTTCGAGGGTGAGTGGCTCGAAGTAGAGTTTGTCGGAGGTGTCGTAGTCGGTGGAGACGGTCTCGGGGTTGGAGTTGACCATGATGGTCTCGAAGCCGAGCTCTTTCAGGGCGAAGGATGCGTGCACGCAGCAGTAGTCGAATTCGATCCCCTGGCCGATGCGGTTGGGGCCGCCGCCTAGGATCATGATCTTCTTTTTGTCGCTGCTGCGGGCTTCGTTCTCGTCGCCATAGGTGCTGTAGTAGTACGGGGTGAAGGCTTCGAACTCGGCGGCGCAGGTGTCGACTAGGCGGTAGGTAGGGATGATGCCGAGTTGTTTGCGGTGCGCTCTTACTTCGAGCTCGGTTGAACCGCTTAGGTGGGCGAGTTGTTTGTCGGAGAAACCCTGCTTCTTAGCACGACGCATTTTCTCAACCCCGAATGACTCTAATGGGCGCAAATCTTCTGCTAGTTTTAGTTTCTCGACGTGGATTTGGTGGAGCTGGTTCAGGAACCAGGGGTCGATCTGGGTTAGGTCGAAGATTTCTTCTGTTGTTAGGCCTTGGTCGAAGGCGGTTACTAGGTGGAAGATTCTTTCGGCGTTGGGGATGCTTAGGTTTTTTTCGAGGGTCTCGCGGTCTTGGGGTTTGTCTTTGCCGTCTCCTCCGAAGCCTGAGCGCCCGGTCTCTAGAGAGCGGAGGGCTTTTTGCATGCTCTCTTTGAAGGTTCGGCCGATGGACATGGCCTCGCCGACTGCCTTCATCTGGGTGGTGAGGGTGGCGTCGGCGGTTGGGAATTTTTCGAAGGTGAACCTTGGTAGTTTGGTGACTACGTAGTCGATGGTTGGTTCGAAGCTGGCTGGGGTCTCGCGGGTGATGTCGTTGCGCAGCTCGTCTAGAGTGTAGCCGACGGCTAGTTTGGCGGCGATTTTTGCGATTGGGAATCCGGTGGCTTTGGAGGCTAGGGCGGATGAACGCGACACGCGTGGGTTCATTTCGATGACGATCATGCGGCCGGTTTTTGGATCGACGCTGAACTGGATGTTGGAGCCGCCGGTCTCGACGCCGATCTCGCGGATGCAGGCGAAGCTGGCGTCGCGCATCAGCTGGTATTCTTTGTCTGTTAGTGTCTGCGCGGGGGCGACGGTGATGGAGTCGCCGGTGTGGACGCCCATCGGGTCGAAGTTTTCGATCGAGCAGATGACGACGCAGTTGTCGGCGCAGTCGCGCATGACTTCCATCTCGTATTCTTTCCAACCGAGTAGGGACTCGTCGATGAGAATCTCGGTGACTGGTGAGAGGTCGAGTCCGCGATGGACGATTTCTTCAAACTCTTCTTTGTTGTAAGCGATGCCGCCGCCGCTGCCGCCGAGGGTGAAGGCGGGGCGGATGATGAGTGGGAAGGAGCCGATCTCCTCTGCTACTTTGCGGGCTTCTTCTTTGGTGTGGGCGATGCCGGAGCGCGGCATGTCGAGGCCGATCTTGAGCATGGCCTCTTTGAAGAGGTGGCGGTCTTCGCCTTTGTTGATGGCTTCGGCGTTGGCGCCGATGAGTTTGACGTTCTCGCGCTCGAGGACTCCGTTGCGGACGAGGTCCATGGCGGTGTTGAGGGCTGTCTGGCCACCGAGCGTTGGCAGCAGCGCGTCAGGTTTTTCGCGCTGGATGATTTTTTCGACGACTTCGGGCGTGATGGGTTCGACGTAAGTCCGGCCGGCGAACTCGGGGTCGGTCATGATGGTCGCCGGGTTGCTGTTTACGAGGACGACCTGGTAGCCTTCCTCCTGGAGGGCCTTGCAGGCTTGGACGCCTGAGTAGTCGAATTCGCAGCCTTGGCCGATGACGATTGGGCCGGAGCCGATGAGCAGGATTTTTTTAAGGCTGGTGTCTTTTGGCATGCGGTTTTTGGTGCTGCATTATGTGGCATCTGGGGGCCGCGATGTAAAGAGGTTGTGGCTTGGGTTGAGGGCTTGGGTTGAGGTTTTTTTAACCGAGAATGGCGCGAATCAACGCGAATCTTTTGGGGGGTGGGTTTGGTTATGGTTTTTTTGAGTCTTGGGGAGTGAAGAGGTTTGGGTGGGGAAGGCTTGGGTTTTGGCTTTTTGACCGTGATTGCTGGCGCGGGGTGCTTTCTCGATCCGTAGGCTTTCTGCAGAGCCCGGAGGGATCATTGCGCGAATCGACGCGAACCTTTTGGAGTTTGGTTATGGTTTTTTGAGCCTTGGTGGTGAAAAGATTTGGGTGAGTAGGCTTGGGTTTTGCTCTTCGATTTTTAAATCGAAGTTACTTGGCTACAGGGCACCTCCGGAAACCTGCTGTGGAAATGGGGCGCAGAGAAAATTCACGCTGGCGAGGCGATAAACGCTAAGCTATCAGGTGATAGTGGGCGCTTTAGCAACGAAGACAGCGGGGATTTTATCAAGCTCCAGCCCGCATGAGGTTTTCGGAGGTGCCCTACAGGTCTTATCTTTCTCCTTTTGGGCTGCGGCGGGAGCCGCGGCCTCCGCGGTGGTCGATTTTGCCGTCGCCGTCGCGGTCTTCGCCGTAGGGCATGGCGTTTTCGAATTCGATGTGTTGGCGGCGGCCGTCGGAGACGTGGTCTTTGTAGACTTTGCGCTGCTCGCTTTTGGCGAAGGCTTGGTTGGCTTCTAGGAGGGCGGTTTTGATCTCTTTGGTGCTGGCGGTGGCTGGGAGTTGTTTTAGGACCTTGCCATGTTGGCCAAATTTGTCGGACTGGATGATGAGTAAGCCCTGCTTGGATTTTTCCCCTTCGACGGACTTGGCCCAGTCTTCATCAGTGTCGGCGCTGAAGAAATCGCTGTGGAAGCGGCCGATGATTTGTTTATCGCCGAACACTCGGCTGAGTGTTTTTTTCAGGGCGCCCTGCTGGTTTTCTTTGACGGCGGCGTAGAGTAGTAGTCGCTGGTCTCCGGAGGCGACGTTGAGCGATTGCTTGAAGCTGTGGAAGTCTTGGACGACTGGCTTGGCGAGGTCGCCTTTGGTGCGGTATTTTTTGGCGACTTTCTCCATGGCGTCGAGGGTTGTTTTCATCTCGGCGTCGCCACCTTCCCCGCGTGGTCCGCGGCGTGGTGAGAATGCCATCCAGGGGGCGCGGCCGCTGCGCGAGAGGCGTTCTTTGCCGTCGGGTGCCAGCAGGCAGAAGGCGGTGTTTTCAAATCGCCCGTTGAGGAAGCTGCGCACGATCTTCTGGTGTTCCTCGCTCTCGTAGGATTCGAGGCGGACGCAGACGAACTGGCGGGAGGCATTGATAAAATCTTCTTGTGAGAACAAACTGTTCTGCGTTTTGGTATATCCTGGTCAGAACACGCCGGAGATGCCGCTGCAGGTGGCGGCCGCGGCCATGAAAAAGATCGGGCGGTTGCTGCGTAGTGCTTCTGTTAGGGCGGTGTCCCAGGTGGTGTACCAGGCGACCCCGGGTTCGCCGATCGCCTGTGGGCTGGCGCCGAGATCATCGGGGCGTGGTCCCTGGGCTTGGAGTTGGGTGGTGGTGAGTAGGACGGCGGTGAGTGTGTTGAGCCATTTCATGATTTTTGAAGTCTACAGTGTGTTTATTACAGCGTGGCGACTTCCAAGTTACAGAAGTGACACAATTTTGAATCCACGCACCTGGGGTTTGCGGACTAGTCGCATGACTCTCCCCCGAATCTGCTTCATTCTTGCTGTTTGTGGCTTCATTTGCCTGCAGTTCCCACTGCACGCGCAGTTGTTCGACAAGCTCCAGCAGCAGAGTTCGTGGATCGAACTTGGTAGTTTTGCGGTCGAATCAGAGGTGAGTCCGGACGGGCCGAAGGGGATTGTGACGGCGGATTTTGACAATGATGGCAATGCGGACATCGCGACCGGTGATGCGGATGGGACGATCGATGTCCTCTATGGAGATGGATCGAGCGGGTTTGCGGCGCGGGAGGTTTTGGAGACGGGGACGGCGACTCTGCGTGGGATCGTGACGGCGGATTTTGATGGGGCCGGGCGGCAGGACATCGCCGCGGCAGATCCGTTCACGGGAGTGATGATCCTGTACCTAAACGACGTCGGCGGGCGCTCATTTGGGGAGAAACGTGTGGTCGAGACTTGGAAGGGAGCGCGCAATCTGGTGGCGGAGGATTTTGATGGCGATAGCAACGTTGATCTCGTTCTGGGTGGGGCTGGTGTTGGTCTGCGTCAGTTTTCCGGGGATGGTGCTGGTGGGTTCACTGCGACGACGGATGTCGCCGAGTTGTTCGTGCGGCGCAGTGTCGATCCGTACGAGTTGCGGCCGGTCTACACCTTGCGCAGCTTCCGGCCGGTGGGGAGTGCGTTGCCAAAACTGGCGGCGACGCATGTTTTTAGCGGGACGCTGTGGATCCTCGGGGCGGATGCGGTAGGCGTGTTGCAGATCGAGGGGCGGCTGTTCGCGGGGGATGCCGGGCTCGATCCGGTGCACGATTTTGAAATTGCTCCGGTGAGTGGGCCACTTAATTCGGCTGTTCCGGATTTGATCACGGTGAGCAAGGTTCGCAATATGGTGACGGTCTGGCGCGGTGCGCCGACGGCGCCCTACTTCTACGAGATCCCGCATCAACGGTTTTCGATCCCCGGCGCGCCGCGCTCGGTGGAGGTCGCAGATACCGATGACGACGGCTGGGGTGAGCTTGGGATTGTGGTGCGGAATTTCAACCGCGCCTTGATCTACCGGAACCGTTTCGGGTTGCTGGAGCCGATGGTGGAACTGCCGACTGGCTATCGCCCGCGGGATCTCGTCATGCCGGATCTGAATGGTGATGGTTGTGCGGATGTGGCGATGGTGACGACGCGATTCGTTTACGAGTCGCGGGTGATGGTGGCTGGTGATTTCGACCAGGACGGCGATCTCGATATCGCTGGGGCGGGGGCGACCGGTGAAGCGGTGGTGTTGGTGAACAACGGTGATCTTTTCGCCAATCCGAATCCTGAGCGGCTCGATGTCACTCTTGCGTTGGAATATAGAAGCAACCTGCGCACCCCGGTGTTGCGCGACTTGAACGGCGACGACGACCCGGATCTGGTGGTGGCATCGGATGGTGGTCTGTTGGTGTGGTTCGGGGGCGAAGGGGCCGCATTTTTCCCGCGGGCGTGATCGGCGAGAACACGCCGATGACCTCGGTGGTGAGTGGTGATTTCGATGATGACGGGGATGTTGATTTTGTCGCTGCCTGCCGGGAGTTGTCGCGGATCGAGATCTACGCTGGAAACGGTATCGGGGGTCACTCGAAGGTGCTCGAGGTCGATGTTCCCTCCGCGGCCTATGTTGCGGCGGGCGATATTGATGGTGATGGCCTGATCGACTTCGTCGGGACGGGTTCGGTTTTATGGACGGCACTGAGCGGTGCGACGCCACCGCCAGCGCCAATCTCGGAGGTCGTGCGTCCGAAGGTGACCGGTATTCTGATCAATGAGTTACTGCCGAAGAACGATTCGATCGGGATTGCGGAAGATGGGATGAAAAATAGCGACGCGATAGAAATTTATAACGCCACGTTCGCAGCGGTGGACCTTGAGGGGTGGAAATTGAGTCTGGTGACGGCTGGGGGAGAGACGCGCGAGTATGTCGTGCCGTCGGCGGTGGTGATGGGTGCCGGTGGCCGCCAGGTGTTCGTCTGCAGGAAGGGCAATTCGGTGTTGCACACGGGATACAAGCTGCCGGCCGAGGGCGGTGCCTTGCAGCTGATCGATCCTGCGGGAGCGGTGGTGGAGATTTCGATGGCCCGCACCCATCGTTGTTGAGGGTGTTGGGGAGTGCCGCAGCTGAGGGAGGCGAGCTAGAGATCGTTCGCCCGCCGCTGGCCCGCGAACTCTCGGTGGGCGATGCGCTCGACTTGGGTGTTGCGGTCGCTCCGCTGCGCAGCGGGCAGTTGTATGAGTGGCGGCGAGATGGTCAACTCATCGCGCAGACTGTCGTGCCCCGATTGGAGATTGATCGTATCTCGTTGGCTGACGCCGATGACTACGATGTGATGGTCATGGATCCGAGCGGTAGCGTCGTAAGTTCGGCGGTGCGCGTTGATGTGATTCCTCCGCTGCCGGGTCGCGAGGCGATTTTTCGTTACCGGGGTGGACCGGCGGAGATCCCGGCGGGTGCTATTTCCGATGAGCGGCTCGCGGTGCCGGATCACTTTGAGCTTAGCCACGTGCGCGTCACGGTGGATTTGCGGCACGAGGAGACGACCGCGCTGGAGATTTACATCGTCTCTCCTGGCGGTACGCGCGTGCGGCTTTTCAATGTCAACACGAGACAGGGGGCTGGACTGCGTCAGACTAGCTTCGATGACGAGGCGGGCAGCGTGGCGTTGATCGGAGATGCCCAGCCACCATTTACCGGGGTCTTTCTGCCAGGCCGGCCGCTGTCACAGTTGGTTGGGGTGGATCCAGCGGGCTCGTGGCAGCTGCGATTGGAAGACGCATCTGTGCACGCTGGCGAGTTGCTCGGCTGGACACTCGAACTCCGCGCCCAGTCGGAGCTGGTAAATTTTGCCAACTACCGGAACGCCCTTGGCATCGTTGATGGTCCGGAGGCGCGGCTGCGCTACAGCTTGGCGAATCCGTCAGCCACTGGCGGCCACAACGGGTTGCGCCTGCTCGGGGTCGAAGCGGGTGAGTTCGTAGGTGAACACTGGCGTTGGAGCGCGGCCGAGGACGTCGTCTATTCCTACGAGGGCAATGCCCGCGGCGGGTGGTTTCCCGTCGTTCCAACGAGGGTCGACATCACCTGTTTTCCCGGTGGGCGCCAGCTGTGGCGCCTGCGCTTTTCGACGGCAGCGCAAGCCAGCGCTATCTTCCGCTTGCGCGCCAATATTGGGAACTGACAGCGGCTATTTTTTCTCGTCCACGGCAGGCTTCTTCTTCTCCTTGACCATGGGTGTGAGCACGAAGAAGGCGCTCCTTTCTTTGACGACGAAGCGGAAGTCGCGGATTTTCTGTAATCGCACGGGGATCGGCGTGCCGGGATCAAATTCGATCTGCCAGTGCCTCTGTCCGCGCTCGAGGCGATTCGCCTCATCGCCTGGGATCGGGACGATCTTCGCGCCGATCTCCTGGTTGAACACGATGAGCGAGACGGAGCCGTCGTCCTTCGCATCGACGACTGTGCTGTCGATGTGCCACTGCTTGCGATTGCCGCTGTAGACCATTAGGCGCAAGACGGTGGCGCTGGAACCTTTGACCGCATTCGGTAGCGATGCTGGATCGAAGATCCCCGCCCTGTTGAAGGAATAGCTCGCCTCATCTTTGTAATGCGCCTTGAAGTAGCTATCGAAGCACTCTTTAAATTCCTCCACCCCGGCGAGGTAGCGACCCCGATCGAAGCGTTTCTCTAGCTCTTTGTAGATCCACTGCGCCTTGTCGTCGAACTCGCGCCCTTTGGCGATCGGCAGGTTGCTGTTCTGGTCCCACCAGATGAAGAATGGCACGAAGCACTGCGTCCCGTTCTGGTCTGGCTTTAGTCCATAGGCCTTCGGGTCGATCGGGTGGATGCGCGAGCGGTCGAGCTGTTTCTGGTCGATCTCCTTGAACTCGGCCTTGCTCCCTTTTCCGGCACCGCCGAAAGGGTCGTTCGGGTTCGGCTTCACCGGCTTGCGCTCCTGATGAGCCTTCGCCTGTTTGAACCAGGTGAGCGTCTTGGCATTGAGGTTCTTCGGATCCAGTTTGAAAATTTGGCCACCGCGGTCAGAGGCGACATGGATTACCCCGTCCTTCTCTTGCATGAACGAGCCGCGGATGCTCTTGCCATTTTTGCCATGCCAGAAAGTCAGCGCATGCAGGTTCGGCCCCTCAAGCCCTCCGCTGGGAGAGAAGGGGTCGTTTCTATCTTGGGAAAATGCGACCTGGGAGAGGGCGAGAAGCAAACCGAAAATCAACCGTTTCATGGCGCGATGGTAGGTGGGAAGAAGTGGGCTTACAACCTTGGAAGTATCCCGAAACCCCTAGTTCTATCGGGTGGCGTCTGTGTGCAGCGTTACAAACGGGCACGGATCTTGTAATGGCTGAACCCCATGGCGAAGCTAGGATATGAACGTCGGCGCCACTGGGGTTGTCGATACTAATAACCATAGGAGAATCAATTATATGAGCAACGAACCATTTGTAGAAAACGAAAACGAACGCAGGGCTGACGGGGAGCAAAAAGATCCCTGTGAGGAGATTTTCGACAGCGTCAAAAATGCCTTCAAGAGCGGTACGGACGAAGCGAAGAAGCAGGCAGAGAAGACGGCACCAAAAATCAAAACGGCGATCGGCAAGGCGGCTTACAAATTGTCATTCGGCGCTGCCTACGGCAGCAGCTTCGGGCTGGCGATGTTGAAGGAATTCGTGCCAGACGTGCTGAAGGATGGCTCGGCGGAAGGGTTCGATGCCGGAAAGACGGCTGCGGAGCGCGCCATGACCCCGAAGGAAAATACCGAGTCCGGGGTATTCGATGTCGACTACTCGGTGAGCTAGCCCGAATCGCAGTAATTGAAGGGCACCTATCGGCAAGTTTGGAGGATATCCCCCAAGCGAAGCTTCCGCGGATCTTCGCCCCGGAATCATCTCAAGTGTGTGAGTAAGGCGAGGGGGAGTGGGGAGAGCATGTCTGAGCCAGGGTTTCTGGGGGGCCTTGGGGATGGCGGGTGCCCCCTCGCTATTTTCTCACCGGTTTTTCGGAGCGCTTGAAAGGAGCAGCTGATCGCTCGCGTATCCCTTGGCGATGCGATTTCTCAGCCTGCTCCTATTTCCTTTCAAGTTTTACCGTCGTCACTGGAAGCTGGCGACACCGTTGCTGCTGGCGGCAGCGATCGGTTTGCCGGTTCTCTGTGATCGCCACATTGCATCGGTGGCCGGCGGCAGGTGCCACACGGATCTGGCGCAGGTGGAGGGGCGCCGGGTGGCGCTGTTGCTCGGGACGGCGCGCGAATACTACGGGCGGTCGAATGTGTTCTATACCCGGCGAATCGAGGCGGCGGCGGCACTCTATCACGCAGGCAAAGTCCGCGGCATCCTCGTCAGTGGTGACAACGGTCACAGCGACTATGATGAACCGACTGACATGAAGGAAGACCTGGTGGCCGCAGGGGTGCCTGCCGAGTTCATCACGCTCGACTACGCTGGCTTCCGCACCCGGGATTCGCTGGTGCGTGCGACGCAGATCTTCGGGCAGACCGACCTGATCATCGTGACGCAGCGCTTCCATGCCGAGCGCGCGTTGTTCATCGCGGAGGAACAGGGAATCGAGGCGAGTGCCTTCATCGCGGCGGATCCAGTGTCGCGGGTGTCGAATACGAAAGTGCGTTTGAGAGAAGTCTTCGCGCGGAGCCTCGCGGTGGTGGATGCGCTGGTGGACACGCCACCGAAGTTCCTCGGTGAGCGCGAGCAGGTGGCGCTCAGCGCACGCTAGGTCGCGGGTTAGCACGACATGCACGCCCTCAAGCGCAAGGGTGCCAGAGCGCTGTGCTGTGGCGCCAAGGTCGGACGCAAGACATTGATTTTCCGGCATCGTGCATCCATCAACTTTGGATTCTGGGGAGAACCGAAGCGCCTCGGCGTCTACTGCATCAGCCGGGAAAAGGCGAACTTAGACGTCCAGATCATGGAGATGAGTGGGAAGCCGGTGGTTTCGCTGCTGTCTACCTCGAGTTCTTGAATTGGATGTCCTCCGATCTGCTCTTCTTGATGAAACTCTCGGATCCGACGGCCTTGGCGAGCAGCTTGGCGCTGTGCTTGCCATCCTTCAGGTAGGTTTCCCACTCGGCCGCGGTCAGGGTGAATGGCCCCGTGTAGGGAGTTGCGAGCGCCTCATCTTGCCCGTCGAACCACCACACCAGGCTGGAAAAACTCGCCGAGTTTCGATCAGTCAGCGTCACGGTGATCGTGTCGATACTGGGTGAGAAATCTTGCCCGGAGACGCGGATGGACGGCCGGTCGAGCTGGATGCTCTCGGCCTCGTAGAGGTGGGTATCGACCGCGCTGTCGCGATAGTCCTTGTCGCCGTTGCCGGCCTTCACGTAGAAACTGATCTCGGTGTCCCAGGTCACACTGATGGGGGTCTCGTATTTTCTGAATTTCCCGCCATTAAGGGAGTAATTGAGTTGGCCGCTAGCGTTTGGGTTCAGCAGGGTCACGGTGAAGGGGAACTCGGTGTAGTCGAATTCGTCCCCCTTCGGTGAGGCGCTCGGGCGGTTGAGCGGATCCTTTTTCAACTGCTGGAGAAAGGCGCTTGTCTTGTTCTCGATCTCCTTATCTTCTATCGTGCTGTTCGTCACAAAGGTCTGTTTGCCCAGCGTGCGGGTGAAGATCGCAACGTCTTTCAAGGCTTCTCCGGCGAAGTTGTTCCAGTCGGAAGCGGCGAGGGTGAACGGTCTCGTGTAAGGCGTCGCGTCGGCCTCGGACTGGGTTCCGAACCAGTAGATCACGCTGGTGAGGCCGGTCGGGTTGTTGTTGGTCAAAGTCACGGTGATCTCCGGAGTGGTATCAGTGAAGGTAGTCGCAGAGAGCGCGATGGCAGGCCTTTGCGATCTGTATTCATTGACGTAGTAGGTCTCTGAAACGATCGAACTCGGTGCCCAGGACTGATCCGACGAGTCGCAGTAGGCTGTCACCTCCTCGTCGTAGCCGACGCTGAAGGGGGCGGAGTAGACGGCAAACGCACCGCCGTTGATCGAATAGCGGATGAGCGAACTCGGTTCGGAATTTGGGTTGATCAGCGCCATGGCGAGCGGGAAATCGTCATGGTTGAAGTCGTTGCCCCTGATCGAGAAGCGCGGCTCATCGAGTGTGCCTGCCGATCCAGGTTTTGAGACGAAGCGGTAACTGCCGCCGGTCATCGTCGCCAGTTGCTGCAGCGGTGCCTGGCTCTGGAAGTTGCCGATGCCGATGGTGTCGACTCGGATGCCGAGTGCGACCAGAGCATCGACCTCGTCTAAGTAGTTCTGCTTGTTCGGTCGGCCATCGGATAGGAAGACGATCTGTTTCGGGGGAGCGGTGACGGTGAGCGGGCGATCGGTGATGGAGATCGCATGGCGCAAGCCGATCTCGTAGTTCGTGGAACCCCGGGCATGCAGGTCGACTAGGGCGTCGCGCACTGACTGCTTGTTCGCTGCCGTGGCGGGTTTTAGAACAGTGTCGCCATCACTCCAGTGGATCCCACCGTTGAAGGTGACCACATTAAACTTCTGATACGCTGCCAAGGAATCCACTGTATCGATCACCTCCTGAATCACGCGCTCGAAGCGGTTCAAGTTGCCGGTGAAATGGGCGTTCATCGAACCTGACGCGTCGATCACGATGAGAACCTCTGGCTCCAAGGGAAGGTCGAAAAATTCGACGATTTCGACAGCCTTCGTTGCCAACTCGCTGGGGAGGAACCACTGCTTGTAGATCAATGGGGCGTAGACCCGGGCGCTCACGAGTATGTCGGGGGGGATCTGGAAAGTGCCGGTGTAGGGGATGCCGCGGACGGGCTCCCCGTCGGGGGCGATCCCCGGGTCGCTGCCGTCCGTTGTGTAGAAGATACGCGCGCCCAATGGCATGTTCCCAAGATCCGTCTGCAGCGAGATCGTCGCATCATAGACTGGTGGGACGTATTCGATAGCGTTTGGTCTTAGATCGATGACTGGGGCGGGGAGTGCAATCCTAGTGGCGATGATGGATCTGGTCACCGGGTCCGAATCGGTGACGATCGCGCTATTTTTACTCTGGGCGTAGACGTTCACATCGATGGTGTCACCCGACCCCCAATTGCCGAGCCAGACCGGGATCTCTTGACCTGGGAAACCTCCTGAGAACGATGCCCCAACCGTGGCACCCGAACCGGCTGGAGAAGACCCGTCCGAGGACCAGCGGATCTCGAACACGTTGGAATTGATAAACACATCCGGGATGGAGTTGCCATTGACGAGGGTTGAGATGCCGGGGGACACGTGCACTTGAGGAGGGTAGCTACCGGGCTCGAGTGCCCCACCGAGGGTGACATAGTTGTAGATCGTGTTGGTAAACTCGACATCGATCTTGAGCTTGACCGGGGTGGTCGAGTAGCGGTCCATCTTCATCGAGCTGTCCACCCAAGAGATGGGGTTGAGGGTGATAGACTGCGTCTCCAATTTGCTTCCCGGGGTCAGTGGGATCGGGTCGGTGTAATTCTCCCAGATTCCAGGGATGATCGAGTAGCGTAATGTGGAGGAACCTTGCGGATTCGGGTTACTCAAGGTCACTGTCATACCCTCGTAGTCAGTAAGGGCATAGATGTCGCCTGGGAGCGAAAGGGTTGGAGGATCGAGTTCCAGTGGGTCGGAAAAACCGGACGGTGATTGTCCGATTAGTTTGTCCGGGCCCGAGGACTCGGCGTGGAAGTTGCGAAAATCCCAAATCCATTTGCTGTCGCCCTTCTTCGAATATGCGACTGTCAAGTTCCGCTCGTGCTCGTGCTCGGTATCGTCAGCGGCTCTGGACTCGTCGAGGACGAACTTTTTAATACCGCTTGCACCGTTGAAACGGATGATGAACCTCTTCCGACTCGCATCCCAAATCGCTCGTGGGCTGTCACTTTTCTCTTCGGAGAGAGGTAGGTCGACGGTAGCGATCCGTGGGTCGAGCAATCCCGCGCGAACCCCGACGAGTTGGTCTGACTGATCGTCTTCGACTCGCGATTTGACTCGCTCGAGAACGTCTGCTGCGGTGTCCGCGCCCTCCAGGGTTCCGCCATTGGCGATAAAGGTCGAGACTGCTGCATTGATGACTGCCACGTCTTGGACGAGCTTGCGATCTTGGGTTGCCTTTGATGTGCCTGTGATGAGGCTGATTGCAGCAGTGGTAAGAATCCCAATGACGGCTACCGCCATGAGAACTTCGGTTAGAGAGAATGCGAATCGCTTTAAAGAGCAGGTGCGTGCAATGTTGAGCATTATCAATAATATTCGAATTTCAACTAAATAAAAGAATTTTTATAATTTTTATAAAAATAATAATATTGAGAGCCGAGTAGCTCGCTTTGATGGAATAACTGCTTCTTAGTGAGTATTTCCCAGCAATCCATCGTCGACGTGGCATCGGGCATCGTTACCTCCGCGACAACTGACAACACAACTGGTAAGCGAGGTCTGAGCCTTCTTCTGGTTTCCTACTTGGCCTTGGCGGGCTCGCGTTGATCTTGCACCGTCGCAGGTAAGGGGGGGCAACCCTGTTCGATTTCCAATCGAAGTTACGCCTCTTCGGCGCGCTTCTCGGCGCGTTCGCGGATCAGGCGCACCACCAGCGAGGTCCAGCCGGTCTGGTGGCTAGCTCCGAGACCCTCGCCCGTCTCGGCGTGGAAGTATTCGTGGAACAGCAGTAGATCTTTCCACCCCTCCACGTCGCTGAAGCGTTTGGCCTCCCCGAAGCAGGGGCGGTAGCCGCGTTCGTCCTTGCGGAAGAGCTTGATCAGGCGATCGCTGATCAGGCTCCTCACCTGCTCGAGGTTGAGCTCGTTGCCTGATCCCGCTGGTGCCTCGATCTTGAAATCGTCCCCGTAGAAATGGTGGTAGCGCTCGAGCGCCTCGACGATCAGGTAGTTGATCGGAAACCAGACCGGCCCGCGCCAGTTGGAGTTGCCACCGAACATCCAGCTATCGCTTTCGCCGGGGACGTACTTGACCTCGCTGCGCTCGCCGCCATGCTCGAACACGAAGGGGGCTTTCTCGTGCGCCTTGCTGAGCGAACGCACGCCGAAGTCGCACAGGAATTCCTTCTCGCTGACCAGCCGCTCGAGGCAGCGGCGCAGGCGGTGGCGCGATGGGATGGCGAGCAGGCGCATGTGGCTCTCTTCCTCTTCGCCGTCGTTGCTGTGCGCGCCGAAACTGACATATTTCGCCAGATCCTCGCGGTTCTCCAAGAACCACTCCATGCGACGTTTGAAGCCGGGTAGCTTGTCGATGACTTTCTGGTCGATGACCGTCACGGCGATTAGTGGCAGCAGGCCGACTAGCGATCTGACTTTCATCGGGATCGGATCCTGTCCATCGACGATCAACTGGTCGTAGTAGAACCCGTCCTCCTCGTCCCACAGGCCGTCACCACCGAGCGCGTTGATCGCGTCGGTGATGCCGACGAAGTGCTCGAAAAATTTCGACGCGATGTCCTCGTAGGCCGGGCGGCTCTGTGCGAGCTCCAGCGCCATGGTCAGCATCAGCAGGCAGTAGGAAGCCATCCACGCGGTGCCGTCCGCCTGATCGAGCCGGCCGCCACCGGGCAGCGGCCGCGATCGATCGAACACCCCGATGTTGTCGAGCCCGAGAAAGCCGCCGCCGAACACGTGGCGCCCCTCGACGTCTTTGCGATTCACCCACCAGGTAAAGTTGAGCAGCAGTTTCTGGAAAGCCTTCTCGAGGAACAGCAGGTCGCGTTGTCCCTTGGGGTCGGCGATTTTGTAGACGCGCCACACTGCCCAAGCATGCACCGGCGGGTTGACGTCGGAGAAATTCCACTCGTAGGCCGGCAGCTGGCCGTTGGGGTGCATGTACCATTCGCGCAGCAGGAGCAGCAGTTGGTTTTTGGCAAAGGCTGGATCGATCTTCGCGAAAGGGATCATGTGGAAGGCGGTGTCCCAGGCGGCGAACCATGGGTATTCCCACTTGTCTGGCATGGATAGGACATCACGCGCATAGAAGTGCGACCAGTCGGCGTTGCGACCGTGCTGGCGTGACGGCCATTTGTCCGGCTCTTCGGCGACGCCGGCGATCCAGTCTGCCACGACGAATTCGTAGAACTGTTTCGTCCACAGCAGGCCGGCGTAACCCTGGCGCGTGATCATCAGATCCTCCTCATCGACATGCCCGGGGTCGAGGTCGCGATAGAAAGTTTCACACTCGGCGATGCGCGCCGCCATGGTATCGTCCAGCGCCGTCAGCCCCTGCAGGGCGTTGGCCTCATCGGCTGCATGCAGGCGGCAGCGGATGGTGATCGTCGCTCCGGCTGGCACCACCATGCGCCAGTGCGCCGCCGCCTTTGTCCCGGTCATCTCCGGGTTGATCGCTTCCGCATCGCCCTCGACTAGAAATTCGTTGAACGCGTCCTTGTAGTATTTCGATTCCGCACGTGATCCGTTCACCCGTTCCGGGTTACTCTCGTTGTCGGTGAACAACCACTCGGGTTTGGTGCCGAGATCGCTCCAGGCGTGGAATAGAAATTCACCGAGTTCCTCGTGGTGCAGGTGCACCGCGCCGGTCTCTTCGTTGAGCTCCATCGTAGGTTTCGCGTTCGGCTCCGCGCCGCGGTCGCGCCCCCAGGTCCAGACGTTGCGGAACCACACCGTCGGCAGGAGGTGCAAGGGGGCATCCTTCTTGCCGCGGTTGGTGACCGTGATCCGCCACAGCAAGTCGTTGGGCGAGCGTTTGGCCACTTCTTGGAGGATGTCGAAATAGGCATCGTCTTTGAACATCCCGACGTCTGCGAGTTCGACCTCTGGAAGCGCCTTATCGCGTTGGTGGTGGATCTGTACTAATTCCGAGTAGGGGTATTTTTCCTGTGGGTATTTGTAGAGCCCCTTTGTGTAGGAGTGCGTCGGCGTCGCGTCGAGGTAGTAGTAACACTCCTTAACATCCTCGCCGTGACTGCCCTCTTTGCCGCTCACGCCGAACAGGCGTTCCTTGAGGATCTCGTCCTTCCCGTTCCACAATGCCGGCGCGAACGAGATGCGGCACTTGCGGTCCGTCCACCCCATCAGCCCATCCTCGCCCCAGCGGTAGGCGCGGCTGCGTGCCTGGTCGTGGGTGAAGTACTCCCAGCTCTCTTGGTGCGGAGAATAATCCTCGCGCACCGTGCCCCACTGGCGCTCGGACAGGTAGCTGCCCCAACGCTTCCAGTTGGCATGGCGCTCCTCGTCTTGGTGGAGGCGGATCTGTTCTGCGTTCATCGCGGAGCACCTACCGCAGATTCTGTTCATTGGGAAGGCGAAGATAGATATCCCGGGCAATCTGAGCGATTCCCCGGCTCGAACGGCGCTAGTTTTGGATTACTTCTCACCGTTCGGATAATCCGATCGCGCTTCTGATCAAGGCGTCTGGGGCGAGACGCCCCAGGCATCTCGGATCCACCACTTGGGTGGAATCATCACCATTTGTAATGCGCGACAGTTTAGTCCTGTGATAAGCGCTCGCACCGTCCAGCTTCAGGCGGGGTGGTATTCCCCCTGGCTCCGGTATTGGAAGCTTGGACTACACGTCAAAACTACTTTCTGGCCGCTGCGCGAGCAGCCCGGATGGCATCGCGGTTCTCCTTTGTCATGGCGACGCCTTTCAGGGTCTTGGTGAGCGATGAGTCTAGTGGTTTCACCACGAGCTCGACCATGTTTGTTGGCTCGTGACCCATCCCGATAAGCACTTCGACTAGGTCCTCCTCGAATCGTTTCTGCCACTTGTCTTCGTAAGTGCGTTCGCAAAACGCGATGATCTTCCCGGAAGCAATCCCGTCGAGCGACACCAGCTTGAACCATTGCTTGCCGACCATGACCACCGCTTCGTCCGCTTCCCATCGCACTGCGGAGAACGGCGAGGCCTTGCGCCCGGCACCTCCCTTGTTCTCTACCTGCGGCTTCCCCTCATCGCCCGCGAGCAAGCTAGCGATGAATTTCGACACCACCGCGTCGCACGGCGCGTGCGAATCTTCGTCCACGTTGGTCACCGCGATCGCCGCGAACCCGCGCTTCGGTGCTATCCAGATCACGCAGTAGTTCATTGTGTTGGAACCGTTGTGGAACAGCGCTGGCCCCTTGGCCCATGGCCGATCCAGGACAACCCAGCCACAGGCGTAGTCGTTATTTCCCTCCGCGACAGTTTGCAAAAACTCGAACGTCTCAGCCTTTTTTAACACCGGTCCAATCTCGTGGGTAGCATGCATGTTCACATAGCGTGCAAGATCGGATAGCGAGCAGTGCACGGTTCCAGCCGGTCCGATCACGTCGGGGTTGTCATCACCCGCACCGGGTGGCACGGGTTTGGTTTTTGACCGGTGCCCCCATGGCTGATCCTCTTTGCGCTTGGAGGCCGCTCCACCGAAACCGGCTGACTCCATCTTGAGAGGTTTAAAGATCCGCTCCTGCATCAACTGCTCCCACGACTTTCCCGAGATCGTTTCGAGCATCACGCCCGCGACGATAAAACCGGAATTGGAATACGCATACTCGGTGCCCGGTGCGAACTCGGGTTTCAGGTTGAGCAACTTTTCCGCATATTGTTTGCGCCGCTTAGCGATGTCACGCTTGCCGGAGTTCGCCGCTGCCTTGAGTCGGGATGCGAGGGGGGCATTGCTCGGCAGCCCGCTGCGATTTGTGAGCAGCGTCATGAGGGTGACGTCTTGGTATTCGTCGCGTATGCGGACTTCGCGGCCGAGCACCTCACCGATCGTCACATCCCATTTCAGCTTTCCCGCTTCGACGAACGTTGCTGCCAAGGTCGCCGTCATCGATTTAGTACAGGATCCGATGTGCCACTTGTCCTCCGTGGTGACCTTCTCCGTGCCTTTGAATTTGCGCAGGCCGACCGCGCCGATCGCCTTCACCTCGCCATTGAGGATCGCGATTCCACCCAGTGCCGGCAGTTCGTGGTCAGCGCGAATTTTTTCTAAGCTCGCATGCACTTCTTTCATCGACGCCGGTTCAGCGAGAGCGGAACTCATCATGATCAGGAAAAGCGTAGCTGTGGGGATAGGTCTCATTAGAAAAGCCTTTATCCAATTCAGATCGGATCAATCTATTTATAATTTTCTGATCCCTCAATCAACAGATCTTGAAGCTGCTACGTCCGCGCAGCCCGCCTGGCGTAGCAACGATTCGTCTAGTAGCTCAGGCATCAGGAAAACCTCACGCCGGCTCGCAGATGCTTGAAAATCATTGCTAAAAAAGACTCTGTGCCTCTGCTCCGCCGTGACTCTGCGGGTGCCTCCCGTCCATCATATTGA
>JBLHKE010000053.1:0-18357 GCA_047619485.1 Verrucomicrobiales bacterium
GAGCACCCCATCCAGGCCAGCGGCTTGCACGGCTGCGAGTAGGGTTCCGAAAGATCCAGCGCGCTTGGCAACGCTCGGAATGTCGTTGGCGGGCGCTGGCGGCAGCAGCACCGAATCGATTACGTGAATCACTCCATTGCTGCAAGTGATGTCGGCATTTACAATCGAGGCGCCATTGATTCGCACCCGGCCATCAGTGAAGGCGATGGAAACGGACTCTCCTTGAACTGTCTTGGTCGCTCCCGCCTCAAGCGCGGCAACCAAACCGATCGCTCCTGGGCTGACGTGATATTTCAGCACCGCTTGCAGTTTCTCCCGGTTCTCTGGCTTCAAAAGATCCTCCACAGTTCCTTCCGGCAACTTCGCGAAGGCCTCGTCAGTCGGCGCGAAGACCGTAAAGGGACCCTCGCCTTGCAGCACCTCAAGAAGGCCTGACTCAGTCAGGGCGGCGGCGAGCGTGCCGAACCTGCCATCAGCAAGCGCTTTGCTGACGATGGTCTCTGACTTTTTCCCGGAATCACTTTTTTCCTGTGCGACTGCTTTCACCCAATCGACCTCGAGGGAGAAATCCCCGTCCTGCTTGTCATAGATCATGAACCCCACCGAACTAACCTTGGCTGGATCGAGCTTGGGCGCAGTTGGCAGCTTCTGGCCGAAGAGAGTTGGTTTGAACGACTTGAGAGGAAGATAGAACTCGCGCCACTCGCCTTTGACAGTCTTGAAGTCTGCGCGGAACGGAACCGTCCAACTTCTCATCGAAATGTCGGTTCGCAATTCCGCCTTGTAAGTGCGGCCGTCACCTCTCGCGCGGATCAACAGGCCGGACTTCCCGGACAAGTCAAACTCACTAGGCTCAGTGCGTATCGAGGAGAAGCCTCCGCCATTTGTGTTGGTAGCTCCCGAGAAGGTCAGGATGCCATTCTTAAAACTCGGTTCGCCCTTAGAACGACCGCCCATCACGTTGTCGTTGACGGTTTTCCAGCCATCAGCGACCTTCCCTTCTTCGAAGTCCGCGAGTACCATCGCCGGCGTGTCGGATTTTTTTTCTTCTGGGGAAACCGCTCCGGCCCAGAGGGCGGTCGCCAGTAAAGGAACAAGACAGAGGGTCGTTTTTCTATGCGTCATACCTAAGGCTTCGCCTGCTGGAGCGATCCGGATTCATCTTTTTGAGATTTTCCGATGAGATCAATGAATACGGCCGCAACCCGCTCGACGACGACACGATCCGCCTCCGGCACGCCACCAACATCCACACCACCGCGGCGACGCGGGCTACCACTCGATGTGATTTTGCCTGAGAATCTGCTAGAACGAGCGAAGTTGGAGGCCTTGGCAGGCACGAGAAATTTGTAAGAATCGCCCAGATTTTCGGGGTGAAATCCCGCTGGGTCGGGGTTCGCTAAAGCGTAATGGCAGTATTGCCCAGACTCACATTCTAGGTGATATTGCGGTTCCCTCCGTTCGCCACTCCACCCAAAACCCCCTCCTTATGATTTCCAAGACATCTCTTGGCTTGTCGTTTTTGCTCGCGATCGGCTTTGCCCTGCCAGAGGCCTACGCCATCGACGCAGCCTACGTTCACGTCGTCAAAAACCAGACTCCAGACACGCGATTTCACCTCAGTGAGGTAGAAGCCTTCGCTAACGCGGCCGTGCCCAACAACGCCGGCGGCGCGACCTTCGGCGGCATGGTCACCAGCACCAATGACATCGGCGACGGCGCGCTCACCACCTATGGTAACGGCAACGCCTACCCGACCCTCGGCACGACCACGGCGCTCGAGCACGGTGGCGGAAACAAAGATCCGGACAACGTCTTGCAAAATGTGGGCAACGTCTGGTCGACCGCCAACAATCAGGGTAGCAATTCCCAGTACACCCTCGATCTCGGCGGCACCCACGACGTGACCACGGTGCGCATGTGGCCACGTGCCGATGGCTGTTGTGCGGGTCGCTGGCAGAATCTCGAGATCCAGCTGCTCGACAGTAGCCAGAACCCGATCAGCGGGACGCTCAAACTCGCCACCAGCCCAGGGGGCAACGTCCCCTTGGAATTCACTTTCCCAGAGGTCGGCTCGATCGACAGCTTTACCGCCACACCCAGCACGATCGCATCCAATGCGGCGGTGACCCTCGCCTGGCAGATCGACGCGGCCGCCACCTCTGCGAGCATCGACCAGGGTATCGGCAATGTGTTGCCGATGACCACCGGCGGCGTCGGTAACAAGGTGCTCGACCCGGGGCCAGCGGTGACGACGACCTACGAACTGACGGTCGTCTCTGGCGGCGAGACCTCGACCGAGCAGGTCACGGTCACGATCGACAACAACCCGGCGATCAATTCATTTACCTCCAACCATGATAGCGTCGGCCCGGGGATCGACGTGACACTATCTTGGAATGTTAGCAATTTCGACACGCTGAAGCTGAACGGCGTTGAGCTTGACCCTGGTCTGACCTCGACGGTGGTGACGCCACTGGCGACGACCACCTACACGCTTGAGGCGACTAATTCCTCCGGAACGGCGAGCGCCAACCTGACGATCACCGTGGTCAACGTGCCCGATCTGCTGCCGGCCAACGGGCGCTTCGTCGAGGTGGTGAAAAACTCCACCAGCAACACCATGCTTCACCTCTCGGAGATCGAGGTATTCGAGTTTGGCGTCAACGCGAACGAGGCGGACGCCGACGGCACCAGCAGCAACGGTCTGGTGCAGAACGGCACGCCATCAACCGAGACACCGCCGACCACGACGTCGCTCGCCCACGGCCTATCGGGCTCAGTTTTCGACGGGGACATCGAGTCGGGCGCCGATGTCTGGACGACCGACAGCGGGCTCGGGGTCGAACCGCGTTACATGATCGATCTGGGCGTGACGGCCGCGATCAATCTCGTGCGCGTCTTCGGCCGCGGTGACACCTGCTGCCTCGATCGCCTCGAGAATTTCACGGTCAATATCTACGCTGACGATGGCGGCAGCCCGGGGGAACTCATCAGCTCCGAAACCTTTGGCGGCACCGCCCCGGCTGGGAACACGGGCAACGTCGAGCTGTCGCTCGGCATCCCCGATCCCGGCGTCCGCAGCTTCACGGTCGACAGATCATTTATCCCGCAGGGCGATCCGATCGTCCTCTCGTGGGAAGTCAGCTCAAGCTCCACCAGCGTCACCATCGATAACGGGATCGGCGACGTCACCGCGATGACGGATGGCAGTGGCATCGGCAGCTTCGTGGTCAATCCCGGACCGGCTGCCAACACGACCTACAACCTCCTCGCGGTGCGCCCCAATGGTAACAGCTCCGCACAGGTCGCGGTGGAAGTGACCAACCAGCCACTGATCTATTCGTTCTCCGGCTCGGCAGGGATCGTCGCCCCGGGCACGTCGGTCTCACTGTCGTGGAGCGTCACGAACACCACGACACTCGAGCTCAATGGCACCGACGTCACCGGCCTGACCGGCACGACGGTGATGCCAACCGTGACCACGACCTACACGCTCACCGCGACCAACGCCAACGGCTCCACCTCCGAGGATCAGCGCATCCGCGTGGTATTGCCGGGTGAGCCGATCATCTCTGAGTTCATGGCCGACAACGAGAGCGGCCTACTCGACGAGGACGGCCTGCCCTCCGACTGGATTGAGATCCGCAACCCGACCGAAACCACGGCGGATCTTGACGGCTACTACCTCACCGACAATTCGGGATTGCTCACCAAGTGGCGCTTCCCCGCAGTCACGCTGGCGCCCAACGCCTACCTGCTGGTGTTTGCCTCGTCCAAAGACCGCGCCGTCGCGGGATCCGAGCTACATGCCAACTTCAGCCTCGGCGCCAACGGCGAATACCTCGCGCTGGTCAAACCCGACGGCACGACCATCGTGACCGATTTCTCGCCGACCTACCCGAACCAGCACCCGGACGTGTCGTTCGGTTTCGATGAGGGCTCGCTGCTCGAGGGATATTTCGTCACACCGACCCCGGGCACCGCCAACTCCAGCGGCTTCACCGAGTTCGTCGCCGACACCGCTTTCTCGATCGACCGCGGAATTTACTCCTCGCCGATCTCGGTAGTGATTAGCACGCTGACAACTGGCGCAGAGATCCGCTACACGACTAACGGTAGCAAGCCGACCGAAACTACCGGCAATGTCTACACCGGGCCGATCGTTATTTCCCAGACCACCGTGCTGCGTGCTGCTGCGTTCAAGTCAGGCGCCATCCCGACGAATGTCGACACGCACACTTACATCTTCACCGCCGATGTCATCGCCCACCCCAACATGCGCACCAGCATCACCCAGGATCCGACCTACGGGCCGCAGATGGATGCTTCCCTCAAGGCCGTGCCGACGATCTCGCTGGTGTTTCAGGGAGACATCGAGCGCACCGAGAAAGAGGCGTCGGTCGAGATGATCAACTTCCCCTCCGGCCACTCGCAGGTGGACGCGGGCATGGAGCGCTTCGGCAGCTACGCGACCAACTTCGCCAAACGCAGCATGCGCCTGAACTTCCGCAAACTCTACGGCCCCGGCAAACTCGACTTCCCGATCTTCGAGGGACATGAATACAGCAAGATCCCACCGGCGAGCCAGGTCGACTCGATCGACCTTCGAGCCGGCAACCACGACATGAGCGCGCGCGGCGCCTACATGTCGAACCGCTTTACCGACGACACCATGTTGGATATGGGGCAGATCGCGCCGCACGGGCGCTTCGTGCACATCTACATCAACGGACTCTACTGGGGGCAGTATCACATGCGCGAGCGCTGGAACGCGTCGATGCTGTCCGAATACTTCGGCGGTGTGAAGGATGACTACGAGGCGATTAACGCCAACAACTCCGGCAACGAGTTCCAGACAGGCTCGGTGTTCGACGGCACTGGTCAGTATTGGACCGAGACGCAAAACCTGGTCAACGGCGCGAATCCATTCGCCAGCGCCAAGGGGCACATCGACATGGACAACGTGTTCAACTTCATGATGCTCTGGGTCAGCGGAAACTCCGAGAGCGAGTTCCGCGCCGCCGGCTCGGTGCCGCTGGGCGTGCCGTTCAAGTTCTTTATGAAAGACGCCGACGGATTCCTGCGCTCGACCGGACGCACCCTCAGCCACAATGGCCCGCTCAATGTGATGTCGAAACTCGCCACCGAGGGTGATCCGGATTACAAGATGCTGCTCGCCGACGAAATCCACCGCCACTACTTCAATGGCGGCGCATTTACTCCTGCGAAGAACATTGCCCGCCTGCAAGCGCGGGTTGACGAGACCCAGCAGAGCTTCATCTCAGAGGCTGCACGCTGGAATTTCCGCACCCCGAGCTCCTGGCAATCGTACCAGACGAACCTGGTCAACAACCATTTCCCGAGCCTGACCAACACCATGATCAACCGCTTCACCTCAGGCGGACATTACCCCAGCATGGTCGCACCTTCGTTTAACCAGCACGGCGGCGGCGTGCCAGCCGGGTTCCAGCTGGCGATCACCGCCCCGACCGGGATGATCTACTACACCACCGACGGCACTGACCCGCGCCTCGCGATCGCGGACGGTGGCACTGGCAACGGCTCAGTTGGATCCACGGCGATCGCCTACACCAGCACGTTACCGATCAACTCCACCACCGAGGTAAAAGCGCGCGTGCTAAATAGTGGCAACTGGTCGGCGCTCAACACCGCCACCTTCGTGCAGGACTTCAGCTCGCTGGTCGTCTCGGAGTTGATGTACAATCCGTCTCCGGCAACGCCCGGCGAGATCGCTGCTGGACATGGCGATAGCGAAGATTTCGAGTATCTCGAATTGCTCAACACCGGCGCCGGATCGCTCGACCTGAGCGGTGTTCAATTCACCGCAGGCATCACCTTCGATTTCTCGACTGGCTCGATCACCTCGCTATCGGCTGGCGCAAGGTTGCTGATCGTCGAAGACCTGGTAGCCTTCGAATACCGCTACGGGGCGGGACATCCGGTCTCCGGTCAGTACATCGGTAAGCTCAAGGACGAGGGCGAATTACTCACCTTGCTCGATCCGATCAGCGCCCCGATCCGCACCTTCACCTACGACGAGATCGTACCTTGGCCGACCTCGGCAGCCGGCGGCGGATCATCGCTGGTGCTGGTTGACCCGAACTCGCTCCCCGATCACACACTCGCGGCCAACTGGGCGGCGAGCACGGTCGCGGGCGGCACCCCAGGTGGGGGTGAGGTTTCCGGCCAGACCTACGCGGACTTTGCCACCACCCATAGTTTGACATCGCCCAATGATGATCCAGATGGCGATGAACTAAGCAACTTCGCCGAATTCATGTTGCTCGGCCACCCCTTGCAACGTTCGCCCGACGCGCTACCGGTGCTCGGCACCAAGGCGCTGCCGTTCGGCGGAGGGGTTGCGGATTTCCTCACCGTCACCTTCACCCACAACGTCGCTGCCACCGATGTCACCACCTCAGCGCAGATCTCGGACGATCTGATTGGATGGAATGGCGGGGTCGGATTCACGGTGCTGTTTGAAACCAAGTATCACGGTGACGGTACGGCGACCTCAACCTACCGCAGCGAAACCCCACTCTCCGGCGAGGTGCGCCAATTCATTCGCGCGCAGTTCGAGATCGGCGCGTAGATTGTCGTCTGTGGCTTCGTAATTGCCTCATCCGTAAAGACATCTTGACGCTTACGTTAGGCTGTAGTCGTCGTGACCGCGGAGCAATTTTCGCCCAATAGTTGGATGTCTAGATTTCGCCAACGGTTCGAACAGCCTCCACCTGCAACAGACACACCCCGCGAGACTGCTGGGCGGTTGAGATAGATCGGGCGGTTTCGGTGACGTGGATTGCAAGCGTCGGAACGGGAAGCCGTTCCGCTACAGTCTACTTCTCTGAGACTCGCAAACGGATGAAGATCATCTCGGTGGTCGCGGCAGCGGCTACTGTGCGGTAGGTCGCAGTGACCGTACCGTCGCCGTTGTTGTTCAGGTTGACGAGTTCTGCATCGACGCCCCCGACCCAGTTCTGCAGGTCGGCAGACGTCTCGATCTCGGCGGTCACGCCGCCGGCTGACAGGTCGCGGCGAAAGCTTAAGGTCGCATGGCCTCCGGCATCGAACCCACCTTGCGGCAGTGATCCGCTGGCAGGATCGTTTGGATTATCACCGCCAAAGAACTCGAGGAAGTTCACGATCGTGTCGCCGTCGTCATCTCCATTCGGATCGACGACGCCGTTCGCTGCTGCCCAAGTTGCAAAATCCTGCTGAACCACCTCGCCAGTGCCTGGCGTGCCGCCGAGCGAACCGGCAGTCCAACTCGCCGGGTTCGAGTGATCAGGATCGCTGTAAGGATCGACTAAGACGAGCGACGGCCCTTGCCCGTCCGGCGTCGTCGGCCACGGAGCGACGTTGTCGTAGATAAAGTTGCGCACGGTCTGGTCGAGCGCGTCGATCACATGCACGCCCTCGCCCTCGTCTTTGAGCTTGCCAATGTAGCGTCCCGCCACCGGCAGGCCTGCCCCATAGCGGAATTCGAACGCGTCCGGGTCCTCGACGATGACGACACGCCCGCCGGCGACGAGAGTGGTCACTGCGCTGCCGGTGAAGTCGAAGGTGATGCCTTCGGTGAAGCGCAATCCGCTCAGATCAAGCAATCCGCTACCGGTGTTGAGCAGCTCCAGGAATTCGAAATCCTCACTGTCGTCGTGGCCGGCGTCGATCTCTGCGGCGGTTGGTGACGATGGGTTGTACATCATCTCTGAGACGACTAGAACTCCCAGATCTTGGGTGAAGTTCGCCTCGTTGAGCGCTGACCAGCCAGTGCCACTGAGCACGCGGGCGCGCACTTTGGTGGTCGAGGCAATCGGGATCTCACCAGTGTATTCGATCGCGGTATCCGAGATTGCACCGCCGGCTCCACCGCCGATCGGTGTCTCGCGGACGCGCAGTTCTGCGGAGATGAGGAAGTCGGACGAGCCGTTGCCGGAGTTCAGGCCGTGGATGGCGAGCACGTTGTCGCCACCCTCGACGAACAGACCGATGTGGGCGGAAATGTCAGCGGTTTCGAGGACGATCGCGGAGCCGTCGGAGTGGCTGGAAGCGGCATCGGAATCACCGTCGGGATTGCCGGTGAAGTTGCGGCGGGCGATCTCGGTGCCGTTGAGGTAGGCGACATAGCCGTCATCGTAGCGCACGCGGATCTCGGCACCGTTCTTGTCCACCAGTTCCGCCGCGGAGACGGTGAACGGGATGCGGATTAGGCAGGACGCTTCATTGTCCCACATCTCTGCCTCGACATCGATGTCGAAGAAGTTTTCGTAACCGGTTCCACGCTCGTAGCCGACACCGCCGGTTCCGGCTGTCCACGTGGCGTCGTCATAGCCGACCTCATTCCAATCCTTGCCGGTAGCGTCGGTGAAACCATCGCTGGCGGTGGTCGGGACGTGGACGGTTTTGGCGGCGCTCTCGGTGAGGATCACGATCGGTGGGTCGACCTCGACCGGCTCGGCCGACTCGCGCGGGTCGCTGCCGTCGAGCGTGTAGTAGATCGTGCCAGCCGGGGCGGTGACCGATAGCTCGAACCCCGGTGGGACACTGCCGCCGTGCTGGTTGAAAGCAGGCGCGACGACACTCGGGTAGAAACCGCCCGAGGTGAAGCGGCCGATCATGGTATTGGTGAGACTAGGGAAATAGTTGTTGAGCAGATTGTTCTGGTAGGACAGCCAGGAATCCGGGGTGCGTTCGCCCCAGCGCGCAGACTCGGCGAGGAAGCTCACCTCGATCTCGTCCACGCGTGACTGCAGGCGGGCGATGTTTTTCGCCGGCGTGAACGCGCCGTCGTTGAAGTAGGTTCGGTGGATCTCGTCTGCGAGCAGCGTCTTGTAGTCGGGATCCGCCTCGGCGGCGAGCCTCGTCATCACGTTGAGCGGCCCGTTGTGGGTCAGGTTGCGGCCGCTGGAGCGCAGGAAGCCGTCGGCGTCCTTCATGAAGAACTTGAAAGGCACGCCTAGAGGAATCGAGCCAGCGCTGCGGAACTCGCTCTCCGAATTGCCGCTGACCCACAGCATCATGAAGTTGAACACGTTCTCCATGTCCAGGTGGCTGCGCGCCGATGAGAACGGTGTGGCACTACTAACGAGGCTCTGGGTCTCCGCCCATTGCGCTCCGGTGCCGTCCGAGGGCGTCCCCGCGA
This sequence comes from Verrucomicrobiales bacterium, assembly GCA_047619485.1. Classification (GTDB taxonomy): domain Bacteria; phylum Verrucomicrobiota; class Verrucomicrobiia; order Verrucomicrobiales; family DEV007; genus JBLHKE01. The sequence goes on from JBLHKE010000053.1 coordinate 9,170, forward strand.
GGAACTCGTTGCCGGAGTTATTTGCGTTGATCGATTCGTAGTCGGCTTTGACGCCGCCGAAATACTCCGACATCATCGCCGCGCTCCAGCGCTCGCGCATATGGTACTGCCCCCAGTAGAGGCCGTTGAGGTAGACGTGTACGAAGCGCCCGTGCGGCGCGATGTTCCCCATGTCGAGCATCGTGTCGTCGGTGAAGCGGTTCGACATGTAGGCACCGCGCTGGTTCATGTCGTGGTTGCCCGAGCGCAGATCGATCGAATCAACTTTGTCCGCTGGCGGTATGGTGGCGTAATCGTGGCCGCCGAAGACCGGGAAGGTGAGCTTGCCCGGTCCGTAGAGATTGCGGAAGTTGAGGCGGATGCCACGCTTGGAGAAGTTGGTCACGTAGTTGCCGAAGCGCTCCATGCCGGCGTCGAGCTGGGTGTCGCCGGCCTCGAAGTTGATTAGCTCGACCGAGGCTTCCTTCTCGGCGCGATCTACGTCGCCCTGGAACACCAGCGAGATCGTCGGCACAGCCTTGAGGGCATCCTCCATCTGCGGCCCGTAGGTCGCGTGCTGGGTGACGCTGGTGCGCATGTTAGGATGCGCAATGACCTCAGCGGGGAAAATATAAGTGTGCGTGTCGACGTTGGTCGGGACGTGATTGGCTTTGAAGGCCGCTGCGCGCAACACCGTGGTCTGGCTGATCGAGATCGGCCCGGTGTAGATCGACCCGGAGTTTGCTGCTGGCTTCGCTCCATTGGTGGTGTAGCGGATCTCCGCGCCTGGGGTGGCAGAGGTGATCGCGACGGCGATCGGCGTATCGTAGAATCCTCGGTCGATCGAGAACGAGGTGTCGGCGACGAAATTGGTGAAGCCGCCGGCGTTCTCACTGCCCGGGGTCGGGTTGAGGAAGAATCCCTCGATCAGCGCGACCGCGTCGAAACCGTAGGAGACGTTGGCGAGCTGGTTCGGGTAGGTCGGCGAGAACTCGGACACGACGGTGGTGCCGTCGGGTTTTACCAGCGCGAGGTACTCGCCGCTGGTGCTGAGGCTGAAGTTGGTGTGCAACTCGGATCCGGCGGTGGCTCGATCCTTGCCCGACGCAAACACAATCATGTAGCCACCCGGCGCGATGGTGACAGCGGGGAGGCTCCACTTGGTGGGCGAACTCTGATCGTCGGTGAGGTAGTAGCCGTCGAGCGCGGCAGGTTCGCCAGTGGCGTTGCACAGCTCGATCCAGTCGGAGGGTTCGCCATCTTCATCTTGCAGCCCGTCCTGGTTGTCAGCCATGAACTCGGAGATGATCGGCTCGCCGGGAAGCGCGACGCGGATGCGCACCTGTTCGGAGATGGTGCCGTTGGGGTTCGACGCGGTCAGCGTATAGGTAGTGCTGCTGGCAGGAGTGACGCTGGTGCCACTCATGCCGGTCATATCGGTACCGTTGAGGTCGAGCGCGGTCACGTTGGCAACATCCCAAGCCAGCTCGACCGGTGTGCCTGGCGAGACAATTCCGGCCGCGGCTTCGAAGGAGAAGATCAGCGGCTGGTCGGTCACCTCGACCAAAACCTGAGCGACGCTAGTTCCGTTCGGGCGCACTGCTGTAAGAGTGTAGATTGTGTCAGCGTTCGGTCCGGGATTCACAAGCTTGCTACCAGCACCAGAGCCATCCGTCAGGCCGGTGACGTCGCCGACGCCATCCGAGATCGACACGCTGGTCGAATCGGTATTCACCTCCCACGACAGCGTGATCGGCTCGCCTTGGGGAATGAACGATTTGTTGACCGTGAAGCTGCGCACGCCCGGGTTGGGGATGGCGAGGGACAGTTCGGCGTGCCCGACGTTGCCTGCTGGCGCGGTGCCGGGGAAGCTGGCCGAATTGATCAGCGCGCCAGGGCTGCCGCCGTCGTCCGCGTAGACGTTGACGGTGAAATTCTGCAAGCGGTTCAGGCAACAGTTGTCGCCGCGGCCGAAGATCCGCACCGTGTTAATGGTATTGGTGGTTCCGAGGTCAAGCATGTAGCGCGGCTCAGTTCCCAAATCGGCCGCCGTGGTCCAGACCGCTGCTCCAGCCTCGAGATCACCGTCGTAGACACTCGCTGGGTCGCCGTGCTCTAGGGTGGTCGTTGTCGGTGGGATCTCAACAGACGGGTTGACCGACTGCACGATGTCGTTGCTGCTGGTGCCGTCCGCGTCGGCATCGTCGGGGGTGACGCCGAACTGGAATACCTCGATCTCCGAGAGGTGAAACTGCGTGTCGTTGAGATCGTTTTTTACCACCTCGATGAAGCGCCCGTTGATCCCGATGAGGTCGGGCACGTCGTTGACGATGATCGTTAGCGTGGCCGTGGCGCTGCCGTCGGCGTTGATCGCGGTGAGCGTGTAGGTCGTCGTCGCCAGCGGCGTGACGACAAGCGAGTCGCCGCCGCCCTCGATCGGCGAACCGTTGAGCTCGAGCGAGTCGAAGTTGGCCACATCCCAGCTCAAGGTCACGTCGGTGCCCGCTGACACTGTGGTCTGGCTGCCGCCGAAAGAGTGGATCACCGGGTCGTTGTCGATGGTCACCGTCGCCTGCGCGGTCGACACTTCGGCCCCGGCGGTCACCGATAAAGTGTACGTCGTGGTAGTCGCGGGTCCGGGGTCGAGTAGCTTGGTGCCAAAGCCGTTGGTGGTATCGCCGAGCACGTTGCCGACGCCCTGATCGATCGAGATCGCCGTGGCTGCCGGATCGACGTTCCACGACAGCGTGACCGGTTCGTCGGAGGCGGTCGTCTGCGGGCTGACGCTGAAGCTGTTGATCGAGGACGCGTCCGGGTAGGTGAACTCGAGCGGCACGTTGCCGGCGTTGGCGGTGTGGGTGTTAAGCGTTCCCGGGATCGGGTTCTGGTTCGCGTCCAGCAGTTGGATCTCGAGGTTCTGCCAGCGGTTGGCGCAACAGCTATCGGCGCGTGGCCACATGCGCACTGTGGTTACGTCGTGCACGCCGCCGAGGTCGAGCGTGTACTGTGAGTTGGCGGCCTGGGCGTTGGCAGTCGACCAGACGTTGCCGACATTCTGCAACACGTTGTCCGGGTTCTTGTTGGCAGCGCCGTGCTCCAGCGCGGTGGTCGTGCCAAGCGCCGGATAAGCGTTGCCATCGCCAAAGGTGATTAGCGCGCCATCACCGATATCGTTGGTGCTGGTGGACGTGCCACCGAAACTCGCACCTCCGGAATTGTTTGGCGTTACGCCATTGGCGAAGGCTTCGAGCTCGCTGAGGTGAAAGCGCGTGTCTGGCGTCTCTTTTTTAACGATGTGCACATAGGCCGCATTGGTGGCGTGGCTCTCGACCAGCAAGAATTGGGCGAGGGAGAAGAGCACGAGAAGAAACGCACCTCGTGCGAGTGAACAGAATGAGGATATTTTCATAATTTTCGACAGGGGGGGGGACTCAAAGTAGCAAGAATACCGGCGCAGCGCAATGCCTCTAAGGGCTTGTCAGTAAATAACTCCTAACAATCTGCTGGTTATTTTGGCCATCACCCACGTTAGCTTCCAACTCAAATAGCCCGCTATAATCGCTGAAATCTGCCTTGGTACTGGCTAAAATTCCTGCGCATCTTTGTATGACTTATTTCCTGACAACCCCTAAGCTGTGCTCGTAGGCTGAAACTCCAGCTCCGGATAAAGTTCGACTGTGCTAGTCGGCAAAACATTACTCCGGCGGCACTGTCACATCCTCGATGCGGAAGTAGATCCGTGGTGCATTTGGTACCGGGTTGTCGAATGGATAGGTCGTCGAATCATCCCGTGACGGTATACTATCATCCACATCATTCTTCCAACTGGTCATGTCAGTTGAATACGTGGAAGACTATCCCGGCTCACGGCGTCCCACCGCGTTGCCGGATCTGCTTCAGCCGGGCAGTCGCAGTCGGGTGCCCTGGCTGGATCTTTAGCGCCATGATAAAGTAGGCCGTCGCCGTTTCTAAATCCCCCTCCTCGAGATTTAATTCGCCGAGGTTCAGCGTCGCACTGATGTGCCCCGGAGCGAGATTGATCGTCTCGGTAAAATGCATCGCTGCACGATCTTTGTCGCCGACCTGTGCATAGGCGCTGGCGAGGTTGTTGTGCACGCCGGCATTTGCCGGACTCGCCTCGAGCACTTTCTTCAAATGCGGGATCGCCTCTTTCGGCTGCCCACTCTGGATCAGCGCGATGCCGAGAAAGTTGAGAACGTTGACATCTTCCGGTTTGAGCTGTTGCAATTGACTGAGCGGCTCGACGGCCTCCTTCCCCTTGCCCTCAACCAGCAGCCGTTTGCCCCAGCGCTCGAGCTCTGGCGCCAGCGCCTCCGCGGCCCCCTGGTGATCTGGTTTCAACGCCAAGGTCCTCTGCAACATGCGGATGCACTCGGCCTCCTCTCCTTTCTCCGCGAGAAGCCCTGCATACTTGTAGTGCGCCTGGACGAAATACGGCGCCACTTTCGGATCGACCGTGAACCCGGTGAGGAATTTGTACTGCTTCATCGCCTCGTCTTTCTTACCCAACTTCTCTGCGAGATCGCCGGTGACAAAGTTCGCGTAGGCATCGCCCGGCACCAGCTCGAGCGAGATTTTCGCCGCCGCATAGGCGTCCTCGTACTTACCCGCCCACTGCATCACGTTGGCCAAGTTGCGCATCGCGATCCCGCGTTGGTTGTCGTCGACCCGCGCCATCACCCGCGCGGTAGCGGCGCCCTCGTCCCAGCCGGTTTTCACCTGCGCGATACCCTGCTCGCCGAGCTCATCGATCAGTGCCAGAGCCAGCTGCCGGTGCGACTCGACCGTTGGGTGCACGTGATCGAGAAACTCCACCTCGCCCGGAGCGCCGTGCTCGGAGGCTTGCGCGAGTATTTGGTGATAGTCCACCACCGGCACTCCGCGGTCGGCCGCGACCTCGTTCAGGATCGCACGCATCTCCGCCAGCATGCGCAGCGGGCAGATGTCGTTCTCGAGCGCTAGCTCGTAGGCCGCGTTCGCCTCCTCGTAACGGCCGAGGGCGTCGAGAATCTGCGCACGCAAATACTGCGTGTGCGCATGGCGTGGGTCGATTTTTGCCGCCAGCTTGATCGCCGCCAGCGCCGCCAGCGCATCACCGTTTTGAAATTCGATCTTGGCCGAGGCCAGCAAACTTTCCCATCTGCGAAAATCTTCCACCGTCAAGCCGAGGTCGCTCTCGCTCTTGAATGGCGCGCTGTTGCGCAGGTTTCCTGCTGGCATGACGAACACCACCTCCGCATCGGCAGCGCGCGCGATGTCAACCATGCGCGCCAGGTTGAAGCGATAGTGCGCCAAGATTTTCTGCTTCATGTCCTCGTCGCGCTTGTAAGATTCCGGGCCAACGCTGTTGTCGAGGATCGTATTCACCTCGGCGGAGAGCTTGGTGACGTCTTTGGCGACGTCGCCGCCTTTGAGCATCCTCGATATCAAACTGTAGGTGCGCGAGTGGGAAAATTTCGCCTGCAGGCCGCGCACCGTCGATGGCATGTCCATCATCTCGCCGTAGGTGCGGTGCTCGAGGAATTCGTTGTGCCCGCTGTAGATGATGAACACATCCGGATCGTAGTCGGCCAGTTCCTCCATCAAGGCCGCGACCCGGTAACTGGCGTAGCTGATCCCGCCGCCGTTGATCAACTCCCAGTCCTGACCAGGGTCTGCCACCGGCAGGTACTCGCGCAGCCAACCGCAGAACGAAGTCGTGTCGTGAAACGGACGACCGAAGGTGGTCGAACCGCCGAGGCAGAAAACCCGCTGCGCATCCCCTGACTTCTTGCGCGGAAACGACTGCTCGTTGAACCACTTGATCTTATTTGCCGCGGTCACCATCTGCGCGCCGTCTTTCACGAACAGCGGGATGCTCGAGGCGAATCCGACATGCGGGTCATCCTCATAGGTGAGAGGCTTCACCCCGAAGGCCAGGAGGACGAGTTCGAGCAGGCCAAAAAATACCACCAGCACTAGCGCCGAAAAGATGAGCTTCTTCCTCAGTGGCAACTTGGATCGGAACTCGCTCGTGGTGCTGTCCTTTGGATCTTTGTCTTTCTCGGAATTGCTTGCCATACGCGTTGCTGATTGGGGGAAAGTTGTTCTTGGGACCGTGTGAGGAATTCTATTCCCGGATAGCCGATCGAGAAAAAATAGATTATTTCGGCGTCCAAATCGACCACGAATCCGACCTGAGGCCATTCTTTGTTTCAGAAAAGAAGAATTCAAGCGCCCCCTGAGTCCACAGGGTTGGGAAGCCCAATCCCCGAGAATCTCCTGTGAAATCAAGGTGTTTTCGCATCTCGGAACCAATGCGAGCCGGTTTCAGATCGAATAGTGATACAAAATAATAGAATCAAATTACGCTTGCCGGATTGAAACGATTTAGGCATTATTGCTTGGTTGTGAGAGGTGGTTTGCCTCTCACTACTGGTTGTTTCTAACAACCGAACAACCCTCATTTTAATGAAAATGCAAAAAACTATCCTCACTCTCTCGGTCGCTGCTGTCGGAATCGCTGCGGCTCCGAAGGCGGACGCCGTTTTGGCGCGCTACGTCCAAGTCGTAAAGGCTGAAAGCCCCGACACCCGGTTTCACCTGAGCGAACTCGAAGTGTTTACCGGCCTAGCCGTCCCCGATGATCTCGGTGGCGCAACTTTCGGCGGGTTCAGCACGAGCACCAACGATCACCTCGACGCCTCGATGGTCGCCTACGGCCTCGGCAACGCCTACCCGTTAGTTGGCACAACGACGGCATTGGAGCACGGTCTCGCAAACAGGGATCCGAACAATGTTCTAGAGAATGTGGGCAACGTCTGGTCTACCGGCAACGCCCAACCTGCCTTTTCCCAGTACACCCTCGACCTCGGTTCTATGGTCGATGTGACGACAGTTCGGCTGTGGTCCCGCGCTGACGCCTGCTGCGGCACTCGCTGGCAAAACCTAGAAGTCAACCTCTTGGACGACACCTTTGCAATAGCGGATCAGGTAACCGGTCTCGGTGGTGGTACTAACAGTGGTCTTGAAGTGAATTTCACTGCAGTCCCAGAGCCAAGCGGTGTCGCACTGCTCGGCCTCGCAGCCTCCGCGCTGTTCTTCCGCCGCCGTCGCTAAGACGTCACGGTGAGGTAGCCTCTGAGCTACGCTAAACCTTTAAAAACCCACCGGCTCCCAGCGAGCCGGTGGGTTTTTTGCGCGTTGCGTCGGCACTCCTGCCGACGACCCAGAGCTCGCCGGAAGGTTTTGTGACGACGAATGAACCCTCAATCCAGAGTAGAAGAGCGCAGCCTAGATCAGCTCCGGCATCGGCTTGTGCCCGTCAACCAAGTACTGTGGGCGGCCGCTCAGATCTGGAATCGTCGTCTGGTTCGGGTCGATCCCCATCTGGTGGTAGAGCGTGGCGAAGACCTCACCGAAATGCACCGCGCGGTCACTCACCTCGCCGCCGAGCCGATCGGTCGCGCCGATGACCTGGCCGGTTTTCATCCCGCCACCGGCGAGCAATCCACAGCCGACCGCTGGCCAGTGGTCACGTCCCGCTTTCGGGTTGATCTTCGGCGTGCGGCCAAATTCGCCCCAGGCGACCACGGCGACGTCGTCGAGCATGCCACGATCTCCGAGATCCTCGATCAACATGCTCAAGCCCCGGTCGAACAGTGGCGCGTGGCCACGCATGCCCTTGAAATTCTCATCGTGAAAATCCCAGCGTCCGAAGTTCAGCGTCACGCAGCGGGCGCCGGCCTCCACCAAACGCCGTGCCATCAGAAAATGTTCGAGGTTGCGCGGTGCACCGTCGCCGAAGTTGTTCGGGTCGCCCTTGCCGTAGCGTTCGCGCAATTTAGGATCCTCCTTGTCCAAGTTCAGCGCGTCCGCCAGCTTGCTCGAGGTAAGCAAGCCGAACGCGTTCTGCGTGAAAGTGTCCATGCCGTCCATCACACCAGAGCTGTCGGTCTCGCGGCGGAAATGATCGAAGGAGTTGAGCAACTTCTCTCGATCACCGAGGCGGTCGAGCGTGATGCCGTTGAGCGTCATGTCCGCCATGCCCGTACCTGTGGGGCGGAAAGCCGAATGGCTCGCGCCAAGAAACCCCGGATCTCCCGGCGAACCATATGGCGGATGACCAGCCTTTGGCGCCAGACCAACGAAGGCGGGAAGCCTCTCATTAGCCGGCCCCTTCAATTGTGAGAGCACTGAACCCATCGATGGCCAACCGCCGACCGGTTGACCCTTGGGGTCGAGGCTCGAGCCCGCGCGCCCCGTGTAGCAGATGAAGGAGTCGTGCGATCCGTTCGGCGAGCCGACCATCGAGCGGATCGGCACGCACTTGTCCATGACCTTGGCAAGACCCGGAAGCAATTCGCAGATCTCGATGCCGGGTACGTTGGTTTTGATCGGCGAGAACTCGCCGCGGTAATCGCTCGGGGCATTCGTCTTGATGTCGAACAGGTCTTGGTGCGGCGGCGCACCGGCCATGTAAATCATGATAACCGCCTTGTGCGACTTGCGGATGCCGTTGAGCTCCTCAGCAGCCAACAACTGCGGCAGCGCCAACCCTCCCATCCCGAGGCTACCGATTTTTAAAAAATCCCGTCGCGACACACCATCGCAAAAACGTGAGGTCTGTCTTCCGCGTATTGTGAGCATAGTTATTTTTAAGTCGGAGACCGTGGAAGGCAAACGATTCGCTCCATCTTAGGGGGATGCGTTTCCCAATCCTAACGAACGGATCCTGCAGTGTCCGGAAATCCGATTCGAGCGGCGACCGACAGAAGGTAGGTCGGCCGCCAACAATGGATCAACTTCGTGATCTGGTGATTAGGATGGCCGAGGAGGATCTCGGCTGGGGTTACACGATGATCCGAGTTTCTCGGACACTACGTCGTCTTTTTTGAAAACATTTTCTCAACGGTCAATTCTCCGTTGCTCGTAAGGGGAAAACCAAAAACAACGAATCAATATCTACGAGTCTTTTTCGCCATCACCTGTGTTGGATTCGGCTCAAATAGCCCGCTATGATCGCCTGATCCGCCTTGGTGCTGGCCAAATATCCTGCGCATCTATTAATCATTTATTTTTCGCTTTCCCCTAAGGGCACCTCCGGAAACCTGCTGTGGAAATGGGGCGCAGAGAAAATTCCCGCTGGCGAGGCGATAAACGCTAAGCTATCTGGTGATAGTGGGCGCTTTAGCAACGAAGACAGCGGG
>JBLHKE010000054.1:0-18197 GCA_047619485.1 Verrucomicrobiales bacterium
GAGATACTCAGGATATTATTTCTCATATCAATACCTACGCAGACGAGATCATGGGCGGTTATGGCACCGGTGGCTAGCTTTGCTAGCAAGGCAGGGAGGCTCGGCGCGGCCACGATTTCTCAACTCTTCCATGGATCAAAGACAGTGCCTGGCACTTCTCAAGCTGCAAAATCAATAACGCTCGATTGTTTAGCCGATGTAAACGAGATTCGAAACTAGTCGACCATGACCAATTCAAATCCATCCATGACATTCAATGCTTTAGTTGTCGAAAAGAACACCGAATCCGGAGTCTCCGCTGCGGTGCAATCGTTGACCGAGGAGCAATTGCCTGCGGGAAACGTCACGGTCGCGATTGAGTATAGCACCGTCAACTACAAGGATGGGCTTTGCATGCGGGCGGGTGGTGGTCTTGTTCGCAACTATCCCCACGTCCCGGGAATCGACTTTGCGGGAACCGTCCAGGCGTCTGAGGATTCGCGTTACAATCCCGGCGACAAAGTCGTGTTGACCGGCTGGCGTGTCGGCGAGACTCATTGGGGAGGCTATTCGCAAAAGGCTCGCGTCAATGCGGATTGGTTGGTGCCGCTGCCTGAAGGGTTGACGACCAGGCAGGCAATGGCGATCGGGACGGCTGGCTTCGCCGCGATTCTCGCCATTGTCGCCCTAGAGGATCACGGCCTGAAAGCGGATCAGGGAGAAGTGCTGGTCACCGGTGCGTCGGGCGGAGTCGGTTCGATCGCGACAGCGATCCTAGGCAATCTCGGCTATGAGGTCGCAGCGGTGACGGGTCGCCCGGAGACAGCGGAATATTTGAAGTCGCTCGGTGCAAGCCGGATCGTCGCCCGCGAAGAGATCGACACCGTGTCGAGCAAGCCGCTCGAATCCGAGACATGGGCAGGCTGCGTCGATGTCGTTGGCGGAGCGATGCTGGCGCGGGTGATCGGCCAACTGAAATACGGCGCCTCGGTTGCCGTGGTCGGACTCGCTGGCGGGGTGGCACTCCCATCAAGTGTGATTCCGTTTCTGCTTCGTGGAGTCAACTTGCTGGGAATCGATAGCGTGATGCAACCTTTTGAACAACGTGTGAGAGCGTGGCAACGCATCGCCACCGACCTGCCGCTGGAGAAACTCGATGCCATGATTCACATGGCAAACTTGGTGGAGGTCCCTGCGTTGGCGGGTGAAATATTGAAAGGCCAGATCAAGGGGCGCATCGTGGTCGACGTGAACGCCTAACGAAAAATTTTATGAGAATAATTTACCTGCTCCTAATTTTTGCATGCAACACACTCCCGGCCGCCTCACTTCTCCTCGGGCCGATGGTTGGACACGTTGATGATCATAGCGCCAAAATTTGGTGTGCCTTGGATGAGGAGGGAGAAATCAAATTAAGCATCAGTGAAGATCCTAACTTAAAAGACGCCCAGATCATTACTGGGAAAAACTTCGAAATGGGTCCGATCACGATCGATGGGCTGAAGGCCAACACTCTTTACTACTACCAAATTCAAGCTCACCAGTATTCCAAATCGGCTCGTTCTCATTTCAAGACGATGAAGCCATTGGGCGAAAGTCTAAAACTCAGGTTTTTGTTCTCATCATGTTCTGGGAAAACCGGATCTGATGAAGATGCGATCTGGGATGACATCTCCCAATTGGAAGATGTCGATCTGATTCTGATGCTCGGCGACAATCACTATGCAGATTCAACCAACCCGGATGTGATCACAAAACACTATTTGAGCCACCGTTCGATTGCAGGGTTTAAGCGGGCGACTTCGAGAATACCGACTTATGGCATATGGGATGACCACGATTATGGCCCCAACAACTCAGATGGGAAAACCCAAGGGAAAGAGGATTCCCTGGAGATATTCAAAGCGCATTGGGCAAATCCTTCTTACGGGGAGAAAGGGAATCCGGGAATCTATTTTACCTATAGCATCGGCGACATCCAATTCATCATGTTGGATAGTCGCTATCACAGAACGCCTAACCAGAGCATGGATTCTACCGATCCGGCCAAAACGTTATTGGGAGATAGACAGCTCAAGTGGCTGGAGGAAACTCTCTCCAAATCAAAAGCCAGAGTCAAAATTGTCTCCGGTGGTAGCAACTTCGAACTGCAGGGATCTAACGATGGTTTCAAAGGGTTTAAGGTTGAACAGAAAAAGATTTTGGACCTGTTCCAGCAGACGGAGGGAGTCATTCTACTTTCTGGCGACCGCCATTTTACGGCCGGATATCATATTGGCGAAAAAACAATTGAGATTACTAGTGGCCCGCTAGGAAGTGGGACGGTTACACCAAAGAAAACTCCGGATATGTTTTTCAAGGAGACGGAAGGAAAGATGTTCAGTATTTTCGAAATCGATACGCAGACGAAAACTCCGAAAGTAAAATTGGAAGTCTACCGGGCCGGAACAGGTTTAATTCGAACGATGAATTTTTCCTGGAAGCAGATCAATGGTCTCGAGACAATAGCGCAGGAGAATTAAGCGAACTGACGATTCATGTAGGTGGGAATTCGCCAACTACTCGGCACTTTAAACACGTTGTGACTTGGGCAGTGCTGATCTAACCGCTAATGGCGCGAATGCTTGGGCTTGGTGGCTTGGACTTTGAAATTTCTACACCTGCGAATCTGGTGATCAGGGAGGCTCAAATATCGTAGTTTTTTGACCGCGAATTTTTAGGATTAACGCAGGTTTTTTCTTCGGCTTTGAGTGTGGTGCTAGACTCCTAGGTTTTTGGTTTCAGCGCGTTTTCTTCAATGAAGATTCGACGGGGATCTATTATATCGCTCAATGGGATGGTGCACCTCTTGTCGGCTTTCACTTCGTTTTCGTCGTCGGGCTTGACGCGTAGGAGCTCAAGATCAATCCGGATTCGCGACTTGATTGATCACCTCCGCTGGGATCTACTTCCATCGATGGAAGATTTACAAAGCGAGTTGCTCTCTTCGGCGGATGAGGAAGCAATCGAGGAAGCCGAGTCGTGGCTCGAGGTTGCTGGCATCCGTTCGAGAATATCCGAAGCCGGCGCCCTCTACAGCCATTCACGGCTCAACAACCGGAGCAGCGGTGACCAGATCCTCTATGTCCGAGATGAAGATCGGGATCGGTCGCTGGCTGTCCTCGAGAAGGGATATCTCGACTACGAGTTACCTACTGATCATTACCTGTTCGCGTCTAGCAAAGATGAACTGGCGGAGATACTCGCCGCTCCGAGCGATTGGAGCCCATTCGATGTCGCTCATGCGAAGCGGCTTCTCGCAGAGAAGGGCGTTGATATCGAAACCGCCTCCGCCGAATCGATTGAGGAACGCAAGGAACAATTAAAACGTGGAATCCCAGCGCCAGCCAGTCTAATTTTATTCGGCTGGGTGATAGGATTCTGTGGAGGATTAATCGGAATTCTAATCGGGCTGTCGATCGCCACTTCGAAAACAAAGTACGAGGGAACAGAGTATTTCACCTATAACGAGGACTCTCAGAAAACGGGGAAAAAAATCATGTCTCTCGGTATCATCATGTTGATTGCCTGGTTCTTGTTCATGAGAGACTGGGCCTAGCAGCCACCGTCCTCAAAAGCTCCTTAGGTCCAAGCTTGTGCCTGGCACTTTCCAAACTCGTCAAACACTTCGTGGCATGGGCATTGCTGGCCATCCCGCGCCGACTCTCGAGTCGCGATACGCCTTCATACCCTCCGCTTTGGCTGTCGCCGGCTCACCCGTCAAAAAGCCCAATAGCCAAGCGCGCATCGTTTCATTATCAACCGTCCGCAACCACTCTTCAATCGCAACGTTCTGATTAGTCTGTGCCGCTAGCGGTGGCGATTTTTTTTTGCGGCGGTCAGGATCTGTCGATCGATTTCAAATAGTTCTAGCATCGCCACAATTTCAGCAGGTGCATCGACGAGCCCGGCCGGAACTGGGGGCTCGATATCTAAATCGGCATTGATCAATCCCATCTGACCAGCGCACAGCGACCCCACGTAAAGCGCGCGAAAATCGCCGTCCATCAATTGCTGCCGAATGCCAAGCAGCCGATCGAGAAACTCATCCAGTTCCCAGAGTTCCTCCATATCACCAGCCTCAATATCCGGAGAAATCGTCAGCGTTCCAGCGGTTCCACTAGAATCCACCTGCCATGAAACCACATCGCCACCGGCGTAGTTCGCCAGTTCATCATCGGGCAACGACAGGCCGAGCGGTAGGCGCAGTGACAGTTTGCGAATGCCAAAATTTGCATAGTGGAGGTGGATGTCGTAGCCCCGGCGTAGTATCGCCTCGAAAATCGCCATAGTTGTAGGTGCTCTCGAATGACCAGCGAGTCACCTTGGCGTGTGACGATTGCCCCTCCATGTATCGAAGTTGCTCGTCAGACAATGAACGATCGATGGCACGGAAGCTGATGTATTAAAACTCACTCATATAGGGATGATTGTTCTGCGGAAATTTGTGGATACAAGCCTGCTCCTTATTTGGCACTTGCGATCAGAAAAAGTGCCTGGCACTTATCAAACTCTTCATGCGGGTATGGTAGTGGTGTGCAAACGGGAATGCATGCAAAACTCTTTCAATGTGGCCGGCGGAGTTTAATATGTTCTTGGATGAGCTATGAAGACAACTACGTGGGCAGGGCGCTTGCGGGCGCCGAAGAGATTGCCGGGCGAATTGCTACGGCTGCGGATGAAAGTGAGGCGCTCAATGAACGGTTCACGCTGATCCGAGGGGTTGCGGAGCGCAACCGTGCGGTTCGCCAAGGGATTCTGACGCTGATGAAGCGGACCGAGTTATCGATGACTCCCGCGCTGACTGAATTCCTCATTCGTGGGATTGCTCCACGACCTGATGGCGCGATCCTGGCACTGGCCGATCTCAACCGCTGGTCGTCTGAGTCCACTAGGAGTCAGCTTGTAACAGTGGTTGGGTCGTTTCTCTCCGATCCAAACATCGACACTCGAATCGCAGCGATCGTTGCCCTCAGAATTCTCAACACCGACGGGTCGCGGACTGCTCTGCTGGAGGCGTTGCACCAGCTTGATGCCAGCGAGTTGAACTTTCTATTGATCGAGTTGTCACTGACCCGAGATGCCTCATTAATTCCTTCGATTTTGGAATTCGTTCGTGGTCGAGAAGGACGGGAAATCGGAACGATGGAAGAGATCCCATTCTACCTATCCTATCTGGTGGATGCGGAGTGGTTTGGGGAGAATTTCGAAGACAGTGCAGCGCTCCTGTTGGCCGAGCGCTTTGGCTACGTTGATGCCCCGACGGTGGCTTCCCTGAAACGAGGTGGAAGTGACGAGGTGGCTGCGGCGAAGACGCTACTGTTGGCCGTGGGTGTCGTGAGTCAGCCGCTGTTAGAAGCATTTTGCGCCGCTGGCCACCATCAATCATCTCTTCTTGCCGACTGGCAGGAACGCGTCCGCGACATCGTCGGTCACCTCTTACCTGATACCCTGACTGAGAAACGACCGATTCCGCCTCCCGGGCTTGGGGTGGATCTCGAAGCGCAAGTTTCCCGACACCTCCTCTTCGCTGCGTTGAGGGCTGCCGATGCTGGGAATTTTGCAGCCAAGCTCGAGCTTTCGCCGTTCCATTCCAAAGGGCGTTCGCAGGCCGTCGCTGCCTTCTTTTTCAAATCTTTTGCGCTTTTCGACGGTGCCTATTTTCCAAAAGCACTTGCGAGAGCGCGACAGTTTTTCCTCAGCGATGATGATGCGCTTGCCGATGTTCTGGTGCCGTTCATCGTCCTCGACTTTGCGCTCATCGATTCTGAAACCCGGGCGGAAGAATCTCTGGAGACCAAATTCCTTTTTGAGTGTCGTTGGAGCGTGCTCGTTCAGCTCCTCGAGACCGATAGGGAATTTCTTTGGGTGAAAGAGCCGTTTCAGATTGAATTGGAACTCAGAACTCCGGGAGTTCTGCTCAGCGATCACGGTGCTCTGGTGACCTTCATCGAGCGCCTCCGCAGCCCGGAGCACCAGCATCTGTTACGCTATGGATTGCTGGACGTCGGGATTGTCCGACGGACGGATGAATTCATGAGTCTGGCTCAAGAACGGGATAGGTGGACCTCGCTGTCGCACGGTGCACAGGCGGCGTTGCGAGTTTACGTCTACGATCTGCTCAGCACTGATCAGGCAGGCGATATCGAGGCACGCTGGGAGGCGGAATACGAGGAGATCATTCGAGAGGAGCGGTTGGCTACCGGTTTGTTGCCCTCGCTCGGACTGGAGATTCAGAGCAATAGCGTGCCAGGTGCAAAGACCTTCGCGTGGAAAGAGGCGTTGCTCTATTTTGGCATCCCGAGTCCACGGCGACCGGAATTTTTCGACATCGTCGAACCAGCCTTCCCGCCGGTTTATTCACCGCGTGCGGCTACGCTTTTGATTCGTATACTTCACTCGTGGGGGCTTCACGAAAACTACGAAAGTGGATCCGCGATGCACTACTCTCTCGGTGTGGCCCTTGGTGATGATGCGAAGTATCTGGCGATCGGCCTGCGGAGTTTTGTGACCGAAAAGCCAGTTCGGGAACTGAGTCAGAGCGAGTGGTATCGTTCGATCGCGCGACTGATGAGCAAGGGGTTGATCCACCGCAATGGGGACAGTGTTGCGGCCCGGAGCGGAGAACTTGTGCCTGATTGCCACACCGAAATCCGGGTGTTGCGCCTGCAAGATTACGCAGGCGGGAGCGCTGAGTTGGATCCGAGCTACGAAGTTTTCGTTCCGGGAGGTCAACTGCTGGCAGCAGCCGCAGTGTGCACGTTAAGAGGATCCGACGGAGGGGATGCCAGTAAGGAACAGTTCGCGCAAATTTGGAGCGCGTATCGAAATGAAATAGAAGCTTTGTACCTCGATCCGAGATATGGGCAGGCAGCGTTTTTGGAAACCGATTGGTATGCGGCAACCGGGGACCCAGATGATATTTCGCTGGTGGGGCAGCTGCCGGTGATCGAGGCGATGGTTGCAGGAAGGCGGTTTTTGCGGGAGCGGCCGGGTCTGGCTGAAAAATTGAGACAGCAAACGAACGATGTGTTTGTTGGAGCTGTGCAGAGGCTGGCGGCTGTAAGGCGCGAATCGAAACGTTGAGCCTCAACCAGCTAACTTTGCGGGATTCGTGTCGATTCGTGGATTCTAGAATTCTTCGAGCAGACAGGAGTGTTCGCCCTTCGCGTCGTTTTGCAGAAATTATGGAATTTCTGCCTGAGGCTTTGACCTAGGCGGGGGAATCGGCTATTCTTCGGCGGATTTTCGGTTCTTTTTAGGACGATTTTCTCTGGGGTGCCTCCCGGGATGCAGCGATTTTTTTGTTTTTGCACCCACCATATTTAATACCGAACGAACTGGTTCTGCCACTGTCCATCTTCACGGACGGTGCGTGGAGGAGATTTTATTTATACCAACCCCGAGACCGAATTTGATGTGAAATACCTGCTGGGTTGATCGCGTTCTCTTCTCCTGACGACCTAACCAAACCAATATGCACGATTCTGCTAAGACGACGAGTACCCTAGAATTTATCGAAGCCATCCGCGAACGCGTCGGCCGTGTGGTGGTCGGCCAAGACGTGGTGGTGGAGCGGCTGTTGATCGCTCTGTTCACCAGCGGCCACCTGCTTCTGCAAGGCATGCCTGGACTGGCGAAGACGTTGCTGGTGAGCGCGATCTCGAAGACGATCGATTTGGACTTCAGCCGTGTCCAGTTCACCATCGATTTGCTGCCGTCGGATATTCTCGGTTCGGAGATCCTCGATCAGAAGACTGGCGAGTTCCGCACCGTGAAGGGTCCAGTGTTCACCAACTTGTTACTCGCTGACGAGATTAACCGCGCCGCGCCGAAGGTGCAGGGGGCGTTGCTCGAGGCGATGCAGGAACGTAAGGTGACGATCGGTAACGAGACCTATGTGTTGCCGGTTCCGTTCCTGGTGATCGCGACGCAGAACCCGATCGAGCAGAGCGGGACTTTCGAGCTACCGGAGGCGCAGCTCGACCGATTCATGATGTGCCACCGACTCGACTACCCAACAGTGGAAGAGGAGGAGGAAGTGCTGCGACGCAACCTGAAGCTCGGCCTGCAGAGGGACGGCAAAGGCGCCGTCGTTAAGACCGAGTTCGACGTGCTCGACGACGATCCCGCTGGCTCGGCCGCGGAGCTGACCTCCGCGATGGAGGCGGTCAATGAGGTGCACGTCAGTGAAGTTTTCATCAAGCACGTGGTCGAACTCGTGCACCGAACCCGCAACCACCCGAACATCGAGCTCGGTGCCAGCCCGCGTGCCGGCATCGCGTTGATCAAAGGGGCGAGGGCGCGCGCGTTGATCAACGGTCGCGACTATGCGATCCCCGAAGACTTGTTCGCTCTAGCGGAGGATGTCATCCTACACCGTATCCGCCTCAACTACGAGGCGCTGGCCAACGGCCACAGCGGACAGGAAGTGCTGCGCGACCTGTTACGCCAGATGGGCTAGGGCTGGGATTTTTCACGAAACTGGATCGATCTGAACTGACGATGGCTACCAACCCGAGCGCGACTGCAAAAGGTGATCACTACCTGGAGGCCTGCGACCCGCTGGACTCACGGCAGTTTCTGATCGCTGTGAAGCGCCTAGCGGACTCGTTGAGCTACGGCACCGACAGCTCGCCGTTCCTCGGCTCTGGCGTGGAGTATGTGCAGTCGCGCCAGTACGAGCCGGGTGACCCGATCAAGTCGATCGACTGGCGTGTCACAGCGCGCACGTCGAAATTTCACGTCAAGGAATATGAGGCGCCGAAATGCATGCCGGTCTACCTGTTGGTGGATACCTCGGCATCGATGACGGTGAGTTCTAGTCCGATGAGCAAATATGCTTGGGCTCTGCAGATCGCCGGTGGCATCGGATTCGCCGCGCTCGACCGCGTCAGCCCGGTGGGTGTCATCGGGGTTGGTGGCAGCGATGTGTTAGTAAAACCGACGCTTTCGCGCGACCGGATCTTGCAGTGGTTGCACCGCCTGCGCCACTACCGCTACGACGAGCCGACGACACTGACGCAGCGCATCCGCGAGCTGGCGCCGAGCCTCGGCAGCCGCGCGATGCTGGTGGCGATCACCGACCTGCATGACCCGGGTGCGGTGGAAGCTTTGAAACTGGTGGGTCAGAAACACGACGTGATCACGCTGCAGATGCGCGATCCCGCTGAGGACAACCTGCGCGGCAGTGGCTTCTTCCACGGCCAGGAGGCGGAGACCGGCAAAGGGTTCGTCACGCACGGGCGGCGCACCTGGTTGGATCATGCAGAGGTGACCGCCTCCTTGAAGACGGGTGGCATCGACCACCTGGTGATCGACACCGCGGAACCTTTCGTTCACATGATCCGGCATTTCTTCCGATCCCGTGGCCTGCTCGGCAAGGGCGCGCGTTGAACCTTCGATGATGACTTTCTTCAAACAATCACTGCTAGTCTTGCTAATGCTACCGGCTCTGTGCTGCGCGCAAGAGGAGGGCGAGGTGGCACCTGCCGACAAGCTGCTCGCCGCGCCGACCACCGGGATGGAGGCCGAGATCTTCGACCATCTGTTGCCAGGGCCGCAGCTCGAGGTTAAGGCGCTCGAGAGCACCAACTCGCCGATCGTGCTGCGTGTGGTGCAGGTGTTTCCGAACGTCGACGACTGGCGTTACGACTTTAGTTTCTATGGCACGGTGCCCGGCAAGTATGACCTGCGCGACTTTCTGCAGCGCAGCGATGGCTCGAGCATGGAGGACGTGCCACCGATCCCGATCGAGGTGCTCGCCATGCGCCCACCAGGCGAGTTGGTCAAGCCGACCGTCGAACCCGAGCGCCCGCCGCGTTTCGGTGGCTACCAGTTGGCGTTGATGGTGCTCGGGGGCTTCTGGTTCGTAGTGCTGTTGATGTTGATTTTTGGTTTCCGCAAAAAGACCGATGCACAGATCGCCCAGCGCGGCAAACCGGTGACGCTGGCAGACCAATTGCGACCGCTGTTGAAACAGGCGCAGTCGGGTGAGTTGTCCCAAACCGGTCAGGCGGAACTGGAGCGTAAGTTACTCGGCATCTGGCGCAAGCGCCTCAAGCTGGATGGCGACGAGCCTGGCGAGGCGATGATCAAACTGCGCAAGCATGAGGAGGCCGGCGCGCTGCTGCGCGAGTTGGAGAAATGGCTGCACCGGCCGGGTTCGGCTGACGATGTGGATGTTGCCGAACTCCTGAAACCCTACGAACAATTGCCACCCGAGTAGAACGATAGAAGAAGATGAGTTTCGCTTACCCATGGGTGCTGTTAGCGCTGGTCGTGCCGATCCTATTGATCGTGTGGGCCTGGGTGCGCCATGGTCAGCGCGTGGTGATGCCGTTCGACCATGGGGTGCAGCGCCCGGGGACGGGGTGGAAAGCACTGCTCAATATCGGATCGACTCTCCCACCGCTGATGTTCGCGGTCGCGGTGTTGTTACTCGCCGGACCGCAGCAGCTCGCCGAGCCAAAATCGAAGAAGGTAATGACCAACATCCAGTTCTGCCTCGATGTCTCGGGTAGCATGACCGCCAGCTTCGGCGATGGCAACCGCTACGAGGCGGCGATGGAATCAATCAATGAGTTCGTCGAGCAGCGCGAGGGCGACGCTTACGGGCTGACTATTTTTGGTGGCCACTACATTCACTGGATTCGGCTGACGAATGATCCGAAGGCCTTCAAATACGCGATGCCATTCCTCGGTCCGACCAATCTGCCGAGCTGGTTCAGTGGTGGCACCGCGATCGCCATGGCTCTGGAAAAGTGCATCGACGTGATGATCGAGCGCGAGGAAGGCGACCGCATGATCGTGCTGTTCTCCGACGGTCAAAGCGGTGACTTCGGCGGTGGCAATGACGTGCGTATCGCCGAGAAACTCGCCGCCAATGACATCAAGCTGTTCGCGATCCACGTCGCCGATGGTGGTATCCCACCACAGATCCAGACAGTGGCCGGCATGACTGGTGGCGCTGCTTTTTCAGCCGGAGACCCGAAGGGGCTTGAGGAAGTTTTCAAGAGCATCGACGCGATGACCGAGACCAAGATCGAGAAGATCAGCGCCGAGTCGATGGACAACTTCCGCCCGTATTCCATCGCCGGGTTGATGGTGCTGAGCCTGTCGATGATCATGATGGTAACCGGTGCCCGCTACACCCCATGGTAATTGTTTCATGATCGCAGAATTAGTCGCCATCGCAGTCGTGATCCTCTTCGGGATCGGTGAGATACTGCACTTGAGCCGCGTCCGGCGCCTCGCGTCGCTAGCGTTTGGTCCGCATGGCAAACCCGCCCTGTGGGTCGGCATGGTTCCAGTGTTGCGCCCGGTGGCAGCGGGGCTGTTGTGCTGGGGTTTAATTACGCTTTGGAGCATCAGCCCAAGGGTCTACAAGGCGAAGGCGGTCGAGGACGAAGACTTCCGCCACATCATCATCGCGCTCGATGTGTCGCCGAGTATGAAGCTGGAAGATGCCGGGGTAGATGGGAAGCAGCGCCGCAGCCTGCGTGCCTTCGATCTGATGCAGTCGTTCTTCAAGCGCGTCTCGGTCGACCAGATGCGCCTCAGCCTGGTGGCGTTCTACACCGAGGCACTACCGGTGGTGGTGGACACGAAAGATCCTGACATTATCAGAAATTTTCTCGAGGACATGGACATGTATCAGGCTTTCGAAAACGGTAGCACCGAAATTTTCAAAGGCTTGGAGGAGTCCGCACGCATCGCGAAGGACGAGGGCTGGAAGGCCGGCAGTGCCACCTTGGTGGTGATCAGTGATGGTGACTCGGTGCCAGCGACCGGCATGCCAAAGATGCCTCCTTCGATCCGTGACGTGGTCGTGGTGGGCGTGGGTGATTCGCGCGTTGGAAAATTCATCGACGGCCGTCAGTCGCGCCAGGACTCGTCGGCGTTGAGACAGATCGCGTTGCGTCTCGGTGGCACTTACCACGATGGCAATACCAAGCACCTCAAGTCCGAACTGCTGGCGAGCCTCACCGATGTCGAAACCGAGAACCCGCTCGATAAGCTGAGCAAGCGCGAGTACGCCCTCGCGGCTTGCGGGCTGGGGGCGTTTCTGTTGGCGATCCTGCCGATCTTGTTGCAGTTGATCGGCACCTCATGGCGGCCGGGGCGCAGAGTTGGTGCGGGGGTGTAGCCCGACGTACCTTCGATTTGCAATCGGAGACGTGGTGCAGGAAGAGGTGGGAGTTAGACCCAAGGCCTTTAGTAAAAGCAACGCTACGAGGCTGCGCCATCCCCGAAAGACATTTGAGCGGAGGTAAAAGCAACGCGAAGCGCTGTAGCGTAGGCTTCAGCCTGCGACCGCTAGCACGCTGCCGTTTTCTCATGGCAAGTGGCCGAACGGAACCCGGAGACGTTCTCGCGTGTCGGCGCAAACACTGGCCATCTGCGAACGGGAATGCCGTTGCCAACGCAGGCTGAAGCCTACGCTACGAGGCTGCGCCTTCTTCTGAAGGCATTTGAGCTAGCCCGGATCTGCTCAGCACGATGGCTTCGATTGCGTATCGAAGTTACGGCTACGGGACTTCGCGCAGGGTGATGACCAACCTTGCGAAGCGGCGTTGGGTGTCGTCTTCGAGGGGAATCGCCCAGCGGTTGATGCTGAATGTGCCATCGCGTGGAGACTGACCGGCGAAGATGGCTTCTCCACGGTGCCAGGTGCTCAGGTCATCTGACAGCTCGACGGCGTAGTCGATGTCGTCGGCTGCGACGGCTCGGGGGAATTCGAAAACCGGAACACCGTCGATCGTCTGGATGCCGATGGTGTTGGGATCGGCACCGAGCGCGTAGCTGAGCAGGTCGGTCTCCGGATCGCCGGTGAAGGTGGTGGCGTCGCTGGTGCTCGGGTTGCCGCCGGTCGCGGCGCTGGCCCGCCAGCTCTGCGGGAGGTCGTGGTCTGGTGTGGACTGCGGTGAGACTAACACTAAACTAAATCCTACGCCATCCGCCTCGGTCGGCCAGGGTGCCTGATCGTTGTAGCGGAAGCTCTGGATGATGGCACCTCCGTCGGCGAGCAGCGTGAGGCGCTCACCACCGTTGTCGAGTCGGCCGCTGTAGGTTCCCATGATAGGCAGGCCAAGGCCGTAGGCGGCCTCGAAGGCGGCGGGGTCAGCGACGAGGAGACCACGCTGGCCAGGGGCTAGGGTCGCTTGTGCGCCGAAGGCGAAGTCGATCCCTTGTGAAAATGTGACCCCAGCCAGGTCGAGGGGCGCCGTCGAGATATTCATCAGCTCGATGAACTCGGCCAGCTTACCCTGCGTCTCGCTCGGGTTGTAGTGGATCTCAGAGACGACGAGGTTTGCTGCTGCAGCCGCGGTGCCGGTGAGGAAGGTGGCTTCGGCCAGGGCGCTCCATTCGGTGCCGCTGAGACTGCGCGCGCGCACGGTGGTGGTCGCGGTGATCGGTAGCGGCGAGTCGGAGTCGTTGAGGCGGATGCCGCCGAGCGAGAGGTCGATCGCCATGTCACTGCTGCCAGTTGAGCCCTGGTGGACCTCGATCGCGAGGGTGTTGGTGCCTTCGACGAGCAGGGTTTGATCGAAGCTGTAGCTGGCGATCGAGCCCTCGTTGACCTCACTGGTTGAGAGGGTGCTGAAACCGATCGTCCCGGTCGGCATGTCGTCGCGCGCGATCTCCGTCCCGTTGAGGTAGACGGCCGCACCGCCGTCGACGATGATTCGCACCGAGCTCTCGATGATCAGGTTGGCGTCTACCACTTCGAACTCCCTACGAAAATAACTCGTGACGTGGCGGGGTAGGTTGACGGGGGTGGCGATCGGCGTGTTGTCGACGCTTCCGTAGCCGAGTGGTGCCGGTCCGCTGCTCCACCCGTTGTCGTCGAACTCGCTCGTGCGCCAACCCGTGCCGAGATCGGTGCCGCTGTCTTCGTATTTCCATTCAACTCCGAAATCGAAAGTGGTGAACTCGACCGTCGAACCTGAAATTGCTGTGGCCTCGGGGGTGATGCCACCTCCTGGGAGGCGCGGGTCGCTACCGTCGGTCGTGTAGTAGATCGTTCCCTCCTCATTGTCGATCACCAGTTCGAAGCCGTCTGCAACCATGCCGCCGTGCTGGCTGAAGTTTGGCGGGTCGATGTCCGGGTAGAGGCCACGCGAGCGCAGTTGACTGATGGTGACCGGGGTGCGGAACGGGAACCAGTCGTTGTATTCGCGCTGTAGGGCAGCCTCCCACTGGATGAGCGTGCGCGGCGGGTTGCTGCCGCGAAAATCACCCCAGCGTGCGCTCTCGGCTTTCATTGCCTCGCGGATGGCATCGGCGCGCGCTGACCACTGGGCGATGCCGTTTTCCGATGTGAGTGCGCCGCCGTTGAAAAGGTGTTTGTAGGCGCGGTCGGCGAAGCGGATGGCATACTCGGGGTGGCTGCGCAACGATGTGTTGATCCCGGTCGGCGCGCCTGTGGTGTTCTTACCAGTGACGTTGAAGGTGATCGATCCCGGCACGTTGAACCCGGCGCGCTCGGCATCGTGGCAGAAGAACATGTATTTTCCGGGTGGGTTGATGCGGCGCATGGCGCGCACGTTATTGCCGTCCCAATCGTTGTTCGCGGCGTGGAAGTTGAGCAGGAGGTAATCGATGAAGGCATCGAGGTCGAGGAACTCCTCGACTGTCGCCAGATCCTGTGCGCTAGCCGCCTGCACGATGGTATCCCAGCTGTCCAAAAGCCGCGCGGCCTCCTCGGCCGGTGTGCCTTTGATGATCTCGATTCTGTTGCCCGCGACGATCCGAAACCCCTCCCAGTCGTCGTCCTCACCGCCGAAGCGCTCGGCCGTCCACTCCTCCTCGATTCGTTCGAACAGGTGATGCATCCCCCAGTAGAGGCCGTTGAAATAGACGTGCACTTCGCGCTGCAGTGCTTCCGGGTAGCCCATCTCGGTGTGGGCATCGCGGAACCACTGGTCGCGGATGTACATCGCGTTGTTGTAGACCGACGCGGACGGATGGATCCAGGCATTGCCATTGCCGCCGCGTAGCACGAACTGGTTGAATCGTTCGGTCGGGGCGTCGGCACCGAACAGCGGGTAGTTCAAACGACCGTCCCCATAGCTGTTGCGGTAGATGATGCGGAAATTGTGCTTCGGCCGCGTTGGCGAACGCGAAGCGTTGCCGTTCATGCGCATGCCGGCATCGTTCTGGATGGCGGCGCCGTCCTCAAAGCCGAGGAACTCGACTGATACCGGCCGCTCAGAATCGATCCCCGCGTCCTGCGGGTTGACCTGGATGCCGGTCTGGCGATCGAAGAGGTTGGCGATGTCAGTGACGATCGAAATCGTCGGTAGCGAGACGAGCGCGTCCTTCAATTCCTCGCGCGAATAGACCGGGCCGACGATGTCGGGATCCATGCCGTAGTCGCCTCCGATCTCGCCACTGCGGCTGAGCCACGGCAGCGGGTAGCCCGGAAGTGGCGTGTCGGATTGGTCGAGGACGTCTTCGAGAAATAGGTAGGTCTGCGTGTCGATGTTGGTTGGTCGCAGTCCGTCCTTGAAGGCGGCTGCGCGAACCACCGTCGTGCCGGGGATATTCAAGGTCACCGAGGGAGGCGTACTTCCGTCAGCTGGTGGGACGGAGATCCCGTTGCTCAGGGTGGGGGAGTTGCCATCGGTCGTGTAGACGAGTGTCGCGCCGGGCGTCGGGCAAGAGATGGTGAGGTCGACGGGCGCGTCGAAAAACCCGCGGTCGACGTCGAACAGGGTGTCGCGCACGTAGTCGCTGAAATCGATCGTACCGTTCGGAGCTCCCGGGGTGGGGGTGCTGAAGTAGCCACTGATGAGCGCGCCACCGGAGGACAACTCGCCATGTAGCTCAGGCACGACGAGGACGTCGGAACTCCCACTCAATTGGTTCAGCAGGTGGATGGCGAGGATGTTTTCCCCTGCTTCCAGTTTGCCTGCGAAGTCGAGTGTGTAGGTGTTAGGCTGTTGCCCGATCAGCACCTCTAGTCCTTCGGTCGCTGGCGAGTCAAAGGTCACTTCTGCGGGGACGTTCTCAGAAGCGATCTCATCACTATTTAGATACGCAATGAAGCCGTCTTCGAACAAGATCGAAAGCTCCAATGACTCCACTGCAAAAGGGGCATCGACCTGAAAAGGTAAGCGGATATAGACACCCTCATTGATCCCTTGCATGTCCCCGCTGATATTGCCATCGGTGCCGATGAACGACTCGTAGCCCGAGCCAAAACCGATTCCCGTCTCCGCGCTGCCCCAGCTGTTGTCATCGAACCCGGTGTCGCGCCAGGTGTCTCCAATGTCCGAGGTCGGCACGAACCATCTCGCAGCGGCCGGAGTCTCGATGAAGGTCTGCGGAACCGTGGCCTGCGCGTTCGTCGACCCGTAAGAGATCCCGCGAAACTGCCGTGGGAATTCCGGGTCGAAGTCGCACGCCACCGTCGTGCCATCCGGTGCGATCAGGCCGAGGTATTCGCCACCATCGCTGAGAGAGAAATTCGTGTGGAGCTCGGCGCCAGCGACCGCTCGATCCTTCCCCGAAGCGAACACCAGCAGCAGGGCACCCGCCTGTAGGTCAATGTCAGGAAGCTCCCATTGGCGCAGATTCATAGTGGTGTCAGTCAAGAAGTACCCACCGAGCGAAACGGCCGTCGTGCTGGCGTTGCGCAGCTCGATCCAATCTGAGGCATCGCCGTCTTCATCTGGGAAGCTGCCGTCGCTGGCGGCAGAAAATTCGCTGATAACCAGGTCGCCGCCGCCACCGGCAAGGCAGATGCAGTTATTGAGAAAAAGCCACGTGCCGAGGGCAACGCAGAACCGAGTGGGGGTGAGCTTGGGGGAAAGCATTGGGAAACCATTCTGTCGTTGGGGGGCGAGCTTGTAAAGAGCGCTGGAATGATTGGGCGCCGCGGTGGCAGGCTTGGGAATTGATTAAGGCCTGTTAGATAGCGAGTTGCTCACTAGAGTCCCAGAAGCCTTCATCCTATGGCGGTCGGGCGTGGCGTTTCATACCGGGAATTCGATCCCTAGCCACTCTTCCACCTTCGACGATGTGTTTCCCTTGTATTTGCGGGCGTTCCCGCGCTAGTCCCGTTCGATGGGCGCCCGAATTCTTGATTGAACAAATCCTGTCGTCCACTACTCTATCAACTGTGCGCCGGCGAGTTCTTCGGCTTGGCCGCAAGTCAAAAACCCCAATCTCCCTATGAGAAAAATTCTGATTCTGTTCTGGTTGCTCGTCCCTGTGGCGATGGCGGCCTATCACTACGGTCCCGGTCAGCAGCTGATGACGGTCGACGGTGTTGGCTCTACCTTGCGCCAAGCGGAAAAATTGGTTGCCGAGGCGAAGGCGCTCGTTGAAGCGGACAAGCAGCGTGACGCTAACCCGGTTTTTGCCGAGGCGATCGAGAAGTTTGACGAGGCGATCCTGAACTTGCCAAAAGAAAACCTGCGCGAGATCCAGCGCATCCGGCTGGAGAAAGCGAAGGCCTTGTTCGCCAGCCAGAAGAACCCGACAGCACGTAAGGAACTCGATGCGCTGCTCGACGAACTCAACAAAGAGAAGGGTGAGAACCGTGATGAGCAGTTGGTCGATGACACCCAGAAGGCGCTTGCTGCCTCGCAGTTCTACATGACGTGGCTGATGCGCATCGAA
The DNA here is from genome assembly GCA_047619485.1 of Verrucomicrobiales bacterium. Taxonomy (GTDB): domain Bacteria; phylum Verrucomicrobiota; class Verrucomicrobiia; order Verrucomicrobiales; family DEV007; genus JBLHKE01. Next base: position 17,650 of record JBLHKE010000054.1, read on the forward strand.
GGGCATCCGCGCGAAATCTGGGAGCCAGAGGCTCTCCGCTCACGCCAGAATTATCAAGCGCTCGCCGAGCGCGCCGAGAAGGTTGGCGGCACCAAGGCGAAGTCCGCGAAACAGGACCTTGAGGCATCTGTGCGACTCGCGCTGGTCGACCTCCAAGACCTGCAAGGGTTACCGCTGCCGAGCCAATGACAAGGCACATGAAGCGGAAGCGGCAAGGTCGGTCGGCCTGGCAAAAAGAAAGCTACTGGAAAAAAACCTGGTGATTCACGTGGTGCTGGTGCGCCAGCTCCCCCGGAGGGCATCGGTTCATAATTCCAAGGCGCGGCTCCCTCGCCGCGAAGCAATCCGCTACGCAGGTGCATGCCTGCACGGCGAACTCTCTCACTCGATCCTCCAAGTTCGTGCCTCCTCCGTCCGCCCAAGAGTGGCAACGGTGGGAACTTGAATCCATTGCATCGAAGTTAAGTTAGTTACCAGATCATGAAGAAGACCCAACGATTCCTCGGGCTCGGCACCCTCTTGTGTGCTGCGCTTACCATTTTTTCGCC